>JBPCVB010000104.1:0-4049 GCA_051010855.1 Pirellulaceae bacterium
TCCCATTCCTGTTCGGCCAAAAACTGCATGAAGGTCGTCAAACCTTCGTCCATCCACGTCCATTGACGTTCGTCGCTGTTGACGATCATGGGGAACCAGTTGTGGCCAACTTCGTGAATCACCACCGAGATCAAACCGTACTTGGTGCGGGCCGAATAGGTTCCGTCCTCCTCCGGTCGCGGCCCATTGAAACAGATCATCGGGTATTCCATACCGCCGACCGGACCGTTGACGGAAATGGCCACCGGGTAGGGGTAGTCGAAAGTAAATTTGGAAAAGACTTCCAGAGTATGGGCGACTGCGTGCGTGGAATACTTGCTCCACAGCGGTTCGCCTTCATTGGGATAGAAGCTCATCGCCATCACCGTTTTCTCCGCCAGCGGCACGCCCATGGCATCCCAAATGAACTTGCGTGAAGTGGCAAAGGCAAAGTCGCGCACTTCTTCGGCCTTGAAAATCCAGGTCTTGGTACCTTCCGGTTCGGAGCTCTCGTTCTGCTTCGCTTCTTCCGGAGTAATGATGAACTGTGGCGTTTCCGCTTCACGAGCCTGTTCCAGGCGGTCCAGTTGCTCTTTCGTCAAAACCTCGTCGGCGTTTTGCAGCACACCGGTGGCAGCCACCACGTGATCGGCCGGAACGGTAATGCGTACTTCGTAGTTGCCGAACTCCAGCGTGAATTCACCACGGCCCAGAAACTGTTTGTGCTGCCAGCCGGTAGCATCGGTGTAAGCGCACGCTCGCGGGAACCACTGCGCCATTTCATAGAGGTAGTTGCCGTCGTCTTCAAAGAACTCGTAACCGGTCCGTCCGCGAACAACTTTGGAATTGTTGATCGCGTACTGCCAGTCGACGTCAAAGGTATATGATTCGTTTTCACCCAGCTCCTTTGGCAAGTCGATTCGCATCATCGTCTTGACGATGGTGAACGGCAGATCCTCACCCGACTCGTTATCCGCCACGCGGGCAATCTTGATGCCGCCATCGAAATCGTCGCGATCAAAGGCCCCGCGAATCTGGTCCAGCGAAAATCGGCTCATGTCCGAGTCGGCCGTTTGTGTGACCCTTGCATCCGAATGTGGTTCCCGGATGTTGGGGTCCAGCTGCAGCCATACGTAGCGAAGCGGATCGGGCGACACATTGGTGTAAGTAATTCGTTCCGAGCCCGTCAGCGTTTGTGTCTCATCATCGATTTCCACATCGATGACGTAATCGACTTTTTGCTGCCAGTATCGATGCCCGGGTGAACCAGAAGCAGTGCGATAGTCATTGGGAGTGGGCAGGATTTCTTCCAGCTGCCGAAACTTGTCTTGCTGATCAAATTTCCTGGAGCCCTGCTGCGCGTAGCAATGACCGGAGATCGCCAACAGGATGGCCACGGTCAGGGCAATCGATGTCGGATCTTTGAATTTCATATTGAACCACTCCCGCGTGAAAATAGTCTTCCCCGGCAGAAAACCGGACGATGGGCCGAAACCGCCATTTGTCCATTAAAGTATCGCGGGCAATGATCAACAAGCTGCCACCTGCAAATCGCGCCGTTTACCAGCAGTCAACCAACCTTCCTGTGTTGAAACCCTTTACGCACCGATTGTTTTTTTGGTTTTGGCCGTGGCATGACATACAATCGGGTGGGCCAGACGACAATGAGGTGTCACGATGCATCGTCGAAACTTGCTGACAGCAGCGGCAACCGCAGGATTGGCTATGGGTACTCCCCGCCCCCTGCGGTCTCTGGTGGCCCTGGCCACGCCGCCGAGGGACGAAAAAGTCAAATCGGTCGAAGAGCTGGTGACGTCGGAAACTTCCGCCGCAATCGATCGTGGCCTGGAATTTCTGGCCAACTCGCAGGTGATGTCCGGTGGAGTGGCTGGCGCCTTTGGACAGGCCGGGTACGCATCTGGCGTGGCAGTCACCGCACTGGCTGGCCTGGCGTTTATGTGCAACGGCTCGACGCCGCTGGGTGGAAAGTACGCCGATCACATCAATCGCTGTACCCGTTACATGTTGCGCTGTACGCGGCAATCGGGCTATATCGCCAGCGGCGGCTCGCACCAGTCCAATATGTACGGGCACGGCTATGCGATGCTGTATCTGAGTCAGGTGTACGGCATGTCAGGCAGCCAGGCCGTTAGTGAAAAGCTGCACCAGGCTGTCGCGATGACCTGCGACGTGCAAAACGACAACGGTGGCTGGCGGTACCAGCCTGCGAAGCAACCGGGTGACCTGAGCATCACCATCTGCCAAATCATGGCCCTGCGGGCCGCACACGATGCCGGACTGCACGTGGCTGAAGAGGTCCGTGACAAGACACTGGACTATGTTTACAAAAGCCAGACGGCCGATGGCAGCTTTCAGTACATGTTGCGTGGCGGACGCGTGTCGCTGGCGTTGACCGCAGCAGGCGTGGTCTCGCTGTACAGTGCTGGTGTCTATGAGGGTGAGGCGGTCGAGAAAGCACTGGACTGGTTGATGGAACGGTTGCCGGGTACGCGGGGCGGTCAGAACGCCAGTCCAATGAACTATTTCTATGCGCACTATTACGCCGTGCAGGCCATGTGGCACGCCCAGCAGAATCACCCGGACTACTGGAACGCCTGGTATCCGGCGATTCGCGATGAATTGCTGGGCATGTGCGGACGCGGAGTCTGGGACGATCACCAGATTGGCCGCGAATTCGCTAGTGCAATGGCCTGCATCATTCTGCAAATCCCCTACAACTTCGTGCCCGTATTTGCACCGTAGGTCGATATCCGAGTCGTGGCCGCCGTTGCCATGATCCGCGCCATCGTCGGTTGCCGGTTCACCGACTAAGATAAGGTTTGGCAGCGATTTTGATTTTCTGACGGCGACTTTCCATTCATGTCCGGCAACGAAACCCGCAAAGATCATGCGGATGACGACAAGACGATCGCGCCTCAGTCCGGCGTCCCTGGAGATACCGCAGGTGAGCCGCGGGTTGCCAACGACGACCCCACAATCATGGGTAGCCGGACACTGACACCCGACGAGTCACGGGCGCCTTTGGCTGGAACCGGGCGTTTGCAGATTGAGGGCTACGAGATTCTGGAAGAACTCGGTCGTGGCGGCATGGGCGTGGTCTACAAGGCCCGTGATGTGGAACTAAACCGCATCGTCGCCATCAAGATGATACTGGCTGGTGTCCATGCCGGTGAAGAATCGCTGGCTCGCTTTCGTATCGAGGCCGAAGCGGTGGCTCAACTGCAACATCCCGGGATCGTGCAGGTCTACGATGTGGGACAAGCTGATGGTCAGCCGTTTTGCGCTTTGGAATATGTGGAAGGCGGCAGCCTCGATCAGGTCATTCGCGACAAAGTGATGCCGATTCGTGAAGCGGTGGCACTGGTCGAATCACTGGCCCATGCCATGCAGTCAGCCCATCAGGCCGGGATTGTGCACCGCGACCTCAAGCCACCCAACATTCTGTTAGCGCGTCAGACCGGTTCCTCGGTGGAGGCGAGCTTGACGGCCAGCTGGACGGCCAAGATCACCGACTTTGGTCTGGCCAAGAAGGTCGAACAGGAATCGCAGCAAACGCAAACCGGGGCTGTGATGGGCACACCGTCCTATATGGCTCCCGAACAGGCGCGGGGTGTAAAACGGATCGGCCCGGCGGCTGACGTGTATTCACTGGGCGCGATCCTGTACGAATTAATCACCGGACAGCCTCCGTTTTCTGAAGAAACACCGATCAAAACCATCATGCGGGTCATGTCTGATCCGCCACCGTCACCACGCTCAGTTAATCCTGCCATCGATCGCGATCTCGATACGATCTGCCTCAAGTGCCTGGAAAAGGAACCGGCGGCGCGGTACGCCAGCGCCGAGCACCTGGCCCAGGACCTGGAGCGTTACCTGGAAGGCATGCCGATCGAGGCCCGCCCCGTTTCCGGAATTGAACGCACCGTCAAATGGATTCGCCGCAAGCCACTGGCAGCCAGTTTGATTGCCGTGTCGACGCTGGGCCTGATCGGCCTGATGATTGGCGGCGCAATCTTCAATACCAAACTGTCGGCTGCTTATCACGAAGT
>JBPCVB010000105.1:0-2557 GCA_051010855.1 Pirellulaceae bacterium
GCCGAGCTCGTTGATCATGTGTTCCTTCCTGCTTTCACCAATCAGATTCTGGCCGAGCTGGGCGACTCAGCGGTGTTTGATGTTGACGACGGCCGGCTTGCGTTTTCCACCGATTCGTATGTCGTGCAGCCACTGTTTTTTCCCGGTGGCTGCATCGGTGACCTGGCAATCAACGGAACGGTCAATGACCTGGCCATGAGCGGAGCGAGGCCGATCTATTTGAGCGCCGGGTTCATCATTGAAGAAGGATGTCCGATCGATCGCCTGACGAACATCGTTGAGGAAATGAAATCTGCCGCAGACAGAGCCAATGTTTCGATCATCACCGGCGACACCAAAGTTATTGAGAGTGGACGGGGCGACGGGTGCTTCATCAACACTTCCGGGATCGGTATTGTCCCGCCCGGGATCAACATTGCACCAAGTCGGGCCGAACCAGGTGACACCATTATGATCAGTGGCACCATTGGCGATCACGGAATGGCCGTCATGAGTGTCCGCGAAGGCCTGGAATTTGAATCTCAAATAAAAAGTGATTCGGCTCCCTTGCATGACCTGGTCGCAAACATGCTCAAGGTCTGTCCAGACATCCACGTTCTCCGTGACCCGACGCGAGGAGGCCTGGCTGCAACGCTAAATGAGATTGCCAGGTTTTCCAAACGCGGTATTGTGATCGACGAAACCGCTCTGCCGATCGCTCCCAACGTCGCTGCCGCATGTGAGATCCTCGGCCTCGACCCGTTACACGTCGCCAATGAAGGTAAACTGGTATGCATCCTTCCAGCTACGTCGGCCGCGGAAGTTTTGCTCGAAATGAAATCACATCGCGTGGGTGCCAACGCCACCATCATTGGAACCGTCGTCCCAGATCATCCAGGATTGGTTGTGGCCAAAACGTCGCTGGGAGCGTCTCGCGTGATTTCGATTCCCATCGGGGAGCAGCTGCCTCGTATCTGCTGATCCGGGCACCACTGGCTGACTATTCGGCGAGTTTTCGTTCCAGCACCGCCCTCAAGATTCCTGCGACTGTGCGGTTTTGTCACACTTCAGGGCCCAGAATTCCGAAACACGCCGATTCGGATCGATCCTGTCGGTCACCCGGTGGGCGGAACAGAATTTGCGTGAGTCGCGTTACTGTGCGTATTCCGATTTGCCACGTTCGTTAGCAAACGTCAGATGTTTGGCCTCCGCGTTGTCGAATTTTCTCAACGACCCGAGTCAACATAATTCGTGAGGCTTAGACAATGAAAACCTCAATCCGGAAACTGGCTCAAGGATGCTCGATCGACGGATTTTTGTCTGCATTGAGTCGCGGCCTTGAAGTTTATGCGCTGGAACCGGGTGAGCACGGGCAGTTTCACCTGGTGCGAGCTGATCGTTGGGACCCGGAAAGACATGTGCTGGGCTCATTTCGACAGGTCGAACCCTTGAAGTCCGTGCTGGTTCCACCGCGCGAATATTTGGGGTCGATCCTGGAGTCGCAAGACAAACGTCCGGTTGATTGTCCACCAACACCCGGTCGGATCGTGATAGGTGTGAAGAATTGTGATCTGGCCGGGCTGAAGATCCAGGACCATGTGTTTCTTGGCCTCACGCCGGAGGATTCCGGCTACGCCGAACTTAGGGAAAAGACAATTCTGATTACTTGTGATTGTACAGATTGTCTTGACGTTTGTTTTTGTCCGGTTGTCGGGCAACAGCCCTATGCCGAAAAAGGATTCGACATCAACATCTCGCCTTTATCGAGTGAGTACCTGATAGAGGCGGGCAGCAGCAAAGGCGTGCAACTGCTGGAGGGCGTCAATGAGCTGCTCGTGCCGGCAGACGATCTATTGTTAGCTGAACGTGATCAAAGCCGGGAAAAAATGTTGAACCGATTGGTCGAACAGGCGCGGCAACATGGCCTTGAGCCTGATATGGACCTGGAGGCTGCCATTTCGGGCGCCGCCAAGTCGACCTTGTGGAGCGACTTTGCCGCGGATTGCGTTGAATGTGGAGCCTGCAATTTCGTGTGTTGCACCTGTCACTGTTTTCAACTGGCGGACGGGACTGCCAACGGGCAACCTGCCCGGGGCAAACAATGGGATTCATGCCTGTTAATGAATTTTGCGCGGGTCGCCGGCGGAGCCAATCCGCGTGCCGGTCGGGCAGCCCGGCTGCGAAATCGATTTCAAAAAAAGTTTTGTTATTTCCCAAGCGTGATGCAATCTTACGCGTGCGACGGATGCGGTCGTTGCACCGAAGTCTGTATTGGAAACATCGATATTCGTGCGGTATTGAAAAGGGCGGCGGATGAAACCGAATCTGTACATGCCGATGATGGCGACGATTGACCATATCGTCGACGAAACGCCAACGATCAAAACCTTTGGTTTGCGTCCGCAGGCACCGATCGCATTCCAGGCGGGTCAGTTTGTTGAGTTGACGGTGCCGGGAATTGGCGAAGCTCCGTTTACACCGTCATCTTCACCGGAGGTCACCGAGGAAATAGAAATCACCATCATGCGCGTTGGCCGGGTCACCGATGCGCTGCACGGCATGAAGGTGGGAGATACGC
>JBPCVB010000106.1:0-5285 GCA_051010855.1 Pirellulaceae bacterium
TCCTTAATGTGTTCATACAGGCCGACACTGATCAGTTCTTCCTGCACGCGAGCCGGGTCGGATTCTTCCAGCCCGTTGGCAATTTCCTCGACCAGATACTGGGCGAACCGAACGCGGGCCCGCCGCAGTTGCTGGCGATATGTAGCTGCATTGACCTCGCGCTCCTGTTCCCTGGAAATCTTGTCGGCCAAAGCGGTCGAATCGAGATCGGGAAAGTCCATACGCAGTTTCAGCACACTATGGGCGATATTACCGTCGTGTTGATGCTGATACGACTCCAGCCGGCCCATCGCGATATCGATCACGTTTTTGCGCCAGCTGTCCAGCCAGGGATCGTTGCTTTCAGCGGTCTCGACATCGTCGGCTGTCAGTGCCAGATCGTAATCGACACCCTTGCGACGATTGGACTTGGCCCAGTGGTTCCGCACCATGTTGCGAACAGCGACTTTCAGCAGATCGCGAAAGCGTCCGCGGTTTGGATCGGCTCCGGCAAAATCGCCTTTCATCAACCTCACGACGACATCCTGGGACAGTTCATCTGTGTCGGCCTCGTTACCGGTCATGGCTTTCACATAACTGCGGATGGCCGAGGCATAACGCAGCACCAGCGATTTCCGCGCATCATTGCCGCTGACGATTGTGCCGTGATGGGCCCGTTGCAACAAACTCCACTGCGTTTCGATATTCTCCAGTCGCGGAGCAAATTTCGGTTCGTCCGAGTCCAAGTGGTGATCTCCCGTAGCATGATCCTGGCAGCCCAACAAAAAGGGCTGGTTGATTATTGTAACCAACCAGCCCGTGCTGTTAACGGATTACGACGTAGCGATTATGGATCGGCGAATTCGCGATTGAGCGTTTTCAATAACCAGGCCAGCTTGCGATGCCCGTCGCTGTTTTGGTTGACGACCAGACGGCCGCCGATCTCCGCGACTCCGCCCCGACCGCCATGAACATCCCATGACTCGGTGTTGACCGTCGCGTGGATCACGTCGAGCAACCTGGCTTCGGAATTGCCACCCAGCCGTTCCAGGAGATCACCACAGTCGTAGATACGCAGGACAAGATGCTCGTTCTCCGCATCGACGGACATGATGAACAACACCTCATCCTTGACGACAAACGTGCAGTGAATCGGCCTCAGCATGATGTTCAGGCCAGAACGCAGCGACACATCTGACAAGCTGAGTGTGATCAGTTCATCTGCGTCAACACCCGCATCCTGCACCGATGCATCCAGCATGATGGGAATCTGGTAGTCGTTCTGCAGCTCGGCGATCACATCGCCCAGACGAGTCTCGAAATAGTCGAACCTCGCTTCTTGACCGAGCACAAGCTCGATTTTCATTTCACGCCGATTCCATGAATGTCCGGCGAGTCCGAGAGTGTCGTTTACGGCCGCTGCCGTTTCGTCGTCACCGAATTCCTGACCGAACGCGGCGGGGCTCCAACTGGCGGACATTAACGCAACGCCGATGATGATCCCGAGCAGATGCCTCTTTCTGAACATGACATTTCCCCTCAAAAATTTGCAAACCGTGGACGCAACAAAAACCGGCAGCCTGGAGACGGGTTGTGGAGGGAGCGGCGGCAGGAAGGGATGGAGGAAGTCCAAACCGACAAATCCAGTTTAGCAACTGCCCTGCCCTTGTCAAAATTTCGACGGCCTGCGCGCTATTTCAAAACCCGCAAATCCGGTTTGGCATTCTTTAAGCGAGTCACCCCAGCGTCGGTAACTTCAGTTTGCCGCAGGTCCAGTAGTTGCAGCCCGGGCATGGCCAGCAAGTTGTCGATGCTGGCATCGGTCACACGGCTGCCGGCCAGCCACAGCACCTGCAAGTTTGGCAAGTCCACCAATTGCTGCAGCCCTTCGTCGCCGAACCGCGTACTGGCCAAATCCAGTTCTTCCAGTGTCGTCATGCGAGCAAGTGTCGGTCCAGCGGCATCGGTGACTGCCGTGACATCGAGAAACAACTGGGACAATTGCGGCAGCCTTGCCAGATAACCCATGCCTTCGTCGCCAATCGGGTTTTCGGATAGTTCCAGCCAGTTGATACCATTCCAGCCAACCAGATTGGCCAGATCCTCATCACGCAGACCGCTACGTCCCATCGCCAGGCCGGGCTGCCCGCAATCCGCAGCCTGCTGCAACCAGCTTTCGCGATCCACATCCAGAAACGCTGCATACTGTCGATCGAGTTGGTCGAATGGCGCAGTGAGATCGGCGAGCGAAATTCTCAACCGCCGTTTGCGATAAAACTGTTTGATGTAATCGATGAAGCCTTCGCGATACTTGCCGTCCTCGGTCGTCAACAGGAATTGACTCAGTCCTGCCGACTGGCTGTAAAGCTTCCTCACATCGGGACTGCGTTGCAATTCCTCGCGATCCATGGCATCGAGTTCTTCCAGGGGCACATAAAACCCCTCGCGTTTGGCTCGCAATCGCGCGGTCTGCAAACGCACAGTATCGATGCCTCCCAGCGTGACGTATCCGTCGTGGACGCGAAGTGACTCGAAGTACATGGCGATGCCTTCGACCAACCACGCGTGTCCTCGTTCGGAAATGGTGGCGCGCGATCCGGAATTTTCCTGCAGGAGCTGATGCACGATCTCGTGTCGCCACGTGTCCAACGGCGGATCAGCAGCGGCATAAAAGAAGCTCGCCTTGCGATCCTCGTTGTAGTAGCCGGACGAAATTTCAATACCGGCAACATCTGCCAAATCGGACAGATAGTGTTCACGGTCGCGAAACAGGATGACGTCATAACGTCGACTGCTGGAACTATCCGAATTCTGGCCCGACAGCCACGCTTTAAGTTTGTCCGTGTTGCACCAGTAGCTGAAATACACCTGCCTCCACACCCAGTAAGCCTGCTCCAGGTGCTCGGCAAGATCCAGGCCGGCCTCGGCACCTGCGGCAGAGTAAATCATAAAGTGGGGTGACTGGATAACGTGATAGGTGCCCGCCGCCCAGCCCATGGTTTCCTGGCGAGTGCGACTCTCGTTGGCGCGTGTGCCCCGTGCCGAACGCATCCAGTTCCCATCTTCGGCCTGGCGAAATCCCAGAATCCGCCTCGCTTCGGCGTGATCCGGATCATGCGCGAGCACTTCGTGTAACCGTTGATAGGCAGCGGCGCCGCGATCCTGTTCCGCAGCCAACTGAGCCTGTTGGAGCAACTTTTCGGCAAAGTCACGCTCGATCATCATCAATCGATTATGTAATTCCTGTTGCAGATCGCTTGCGTCCGCGGGTGCAACCGGGGCCACCACGGGGGGCATGTAGATGTACTGGCGAGCCGGATCGCGCTGCATGATTCGGGCGCGCGTCGCATCGGCTTCGGATTGCAGTCCTTGTTCGTCGCACCATTGGGCCAGCGAGTCCAATTGCTCGTGATACACGACGCGATCAGATAGCCCGTCACTTTCGGGTTGGGCGATGATCGATGCGGGCGTAAGCCCTGCAATAGCCAGGAACAGCAGCACCGGCGCGATCCATCCCAACTCACGCAAATGGCTGCTGGGCGCATTCCATTCGAACCATTGGTCTGCCAGCTTGCTCATGAAGATGTCTAACCTGTTCCGCGGATAATTGCCCCGGCTCAATTATACCAAAGCGACCGGCAGGCCCGGAAACCAACGGTTCTTGTTGACCTTGCAAAAGGGCAGGTTTAGAATCTGATCCCGCTTTTGGGTAACATACTTCGGCCTTTGACGCTGTCTATTTTGCCGGTCAAAAGCCTGAAGCAGACCGTTTCAGATGGTGGTTGTAGCTCAGTTGGTTAGAGCACCGGATTGTGGTTCCGGGGGTCGGGGGTTCAAATCCCCTCAACCACCCTTTTCTGTTTGATAACGCCCGCCACTCTGGCGAGGCGGGTCGCCCTCTCAAAAATTCCCTCGTCGCCCGGCGCGCAAGATCTCGTTCGAGACTGTGAATGAACCGCTCCAGACCGGGGCTTCAGATGGCCGAACGGGTTACGGCGTATCAACGGCGATAAAGTGCCAGCCGGACAGATGCCACGTTTCGTTGAACCTGTCACACCAGCGGCATTCGGCGAGGACGACCGAGGGGGACCGATTGGGCCGATCGATACTGAGCTTGGCAATGGTTCCGGTCTCGACATCGAACTGGCCCAAAAGGCCGATTCCAATTCGCGAGATATCACGGGTGATGGATTCGTGGTGAGCGGCATGTTCACCTCGGATCATCACCTTGACCGAGCGTGTAATGGGTAACCGCGAGGCGTCGCGACGTTCCTTGATAATGCAGCGCATTTCCTCGTCTTCGATCTCGTCGATCAAAGTCTGGAGTTCGGGCGTGGCTGCGCGTGTTGAGCTGCGTAGCATGGTTATTTAGTTCCTGGGGTCAGTATGAGAAGAGTTTTCGTTGGGTCATGGCGAATGTCTGCCCCAATTCACCATTAAAGCCTAGGCCGCGGTTAAGCCTGGGTTACGAATTTGCGCCAGTTCGGTCAATTTTGCGGACGTTGTGGGAAAAAGCGGGTGGGGTTAACATGCGACCAGGCCGCGGATGATGTTTTTTGTCAACGTTACGGTCAATATTCACGCCGCCCGGGCGAATCAGCTACACCGAAACCACTCGACCTCCAGCGTCCGCTATGCCCGATCCTCCTTCCCAAATCGATGACCCGATGGCTACGCCGCAGGGTCAATCCACGATCGAGGTTCGCGAGTTAAGCAAGACTTACACGTCGGGGTTGATCTTCCGCAAGAAGTTCCCGGCACTGCATCGCGTGAGTTTTGATGTGGGCCGCGGTGAGGTGTTCGGTTTGCTGGGCCCCAACGGCGCAGGCAAAACAACGTTTTTGAAAATCCTGTTGGGCATCATCAGCAAATCCGGTGGCGATGCTTCCTTGCTGGGCTTTGCTGCCGGCAATCGCAGGGGGCGTCGCAACGTGGGTTTCTTGCCCGAGCAACTGCGTTTCCCACGTCACCTTACCGGCTATACGGCACTGGAATACTACGGCAATCTGCACAACAAGACGTCGGCGAACGTGCGTGACAAGCGGGATGAATTGCTGGATTTTGTGGGCCTGGCCGGGCGTGGCAAGGACCGCGTTACCAAGTACTCCAAAGGCATGTTGCAGCGGCTGGGACTGGCCCAGGCTTTGCTGAACGAGCCGCAATTACTGGTGATGGACGAGCCGACGGACGGACTGGACCCCGGCGCCCGCGCTGAAATGCGTACGTTGATGCAGGAATTGCGTAACCGGGGCGTTACCATCTTTCTCAACAGCCATCTGCTGCAGGAAGTCGAACTGGTGTGCGAT
>JBPCVB010000107.1:0-5148 GCA_051010855.1 Pirellulaceae bacterium
GTGGATACGCCGGGCTACCCCGATTTTATCGGTCAGACGATTGGCGCATTGCACGGAGTGGACAACGCACTGATCGTCGTAAACGTCCAGTCAGGTATCGAAGTCAATACACGCCGCGTGTTCGAGGAAGCAGGCAAGCTGGGCCTGGGCCGTATGATCGCCATCAACAAGATGGATGGCGATAACATCGACTTCGACGCGATCATTAGCAGCATTCAGGAAATGTGGGGGAACAAGTGCGTGTTGCTTAACGTCCCCATCGGGCACGGACCCGATTTCAAGGGCGTGGCCAGCACGCTCAAGGTCCCTGATGACACCAGTGGCGCACTGATCGATCCGGCCTCCATCAGCGAACCGCTGATTGAATCGATCATCGAAGTCGATGAAGCGGTCATGGAGCGCTACTTCGAGGGCAACATGCCCAGCAACGAGGAACTGTCACGACTGATCGTGCAGGCCGTCAAGGAAGGCACGCTCGTTCCTATCGTTTGCTGCAGCAGCAAAACGGGCACCGGCCTGGCGGAAATGCTCGAAGCGATCTCCACTTGTGGGTTGTCTCCCGCCGATCTTCCCCGCACCGGATTCAACGGCGAGGAAGAGATCACGATCGAACCCAAGGCCGATGGCCCGCTGGTCGCCAGCGTGTTCAGGACGCGTATCGACCCGTTCGTGCAAAAGCTCAGTTTCATTCGAGTGTTCTCGGGCACTCTAAAACGAGACACCAACGTACCCGCTTCGACCGCTCGCAAGGGCATCAAAATGGGTCAGTTGCTTCGGGTCCAGGGTGAATCAACGGAAAGCATTGACTCGGCCGGACCAGGCGAAATCGTTGCCGTCGCCAAAATGGAGGACCTGCATACCGGCACGACGCTGGGCGAAATCCGGCTTCCCGAAATGGACATGCCGACACCCATGGTTTCGCTGGCAGTTTCACCGAAAAGTCGCGGCGACGAAACCAAGTTGTCCGGCGCGCTGGCCAAGATCGTGGAGGAAGATGCCACCTTTCATCTTGATCGCGACCCGCAGACCAAGGAACTGGTGATGACCGGCATGAGCGAATTGCACCTGAACATCATTCAGGAACGACTCAAACGTCGCGACAAGCTGGAAGTGCAAACCAAGGAACCACGCATTGCGTTTCGGGAGACGATTCAAACGGAAGCCGAAGGCAGCTACCGGCACAAGAAACAGTCCGGTGGACGCGGTCAGTTTGGTGAAGTGCACATTCGCATGTTCCCGTTACCACGAGGAACGGTCATCGAGGAATACGCCGTCAAGAGCCGTTTCCATTCCATGAAAAACACTCACTATGACGAAAAGGCCAACTTTCTGTGGATCGATTCCATCGTGGGCGGCACGATTCCCAGTAACTTCATTCCGGCCGTCGGCAAGGGATTTGTCGAGCGGATCAGCACCGGTGTGATCGCTGGTTATCCGGTACAGGACCTGTGCATTGAAGTGCACTTTGGAAAATATCATGACGTGGACTCCAGCGAAGCGGCTTTCAAGATGGCCGCTAAACAGGCGTTCAAACAGGTCTTTGAAAAGGCGCGACCAAGTTTGCTGGAACCAGTCGTCAAGCTCGATGTCACGATCCCCGAGGCCAATGTGGGCGACGTGTACTCTGATATGTCGGGGCGGGGTGGTCGTGTCTCGGGCAGCGATGCTGCCGGCGGCGCCTTTACGACCGTACACTGCGAGGTTCCGTTGCGGGAAGTGATTACGTATTCGCGTACCCTGTCCAGTATGACGGGCGGTATGGGCAGCTACACGATGGAATTCAGCCACTACGAAGTCATGCCGCCCAACATCCAGCAGGAAGTAATCGCCAAAGCCCAGCTGAAGGACGACGAAGACGAATAATTTCGTGGCGTCAAAATAACCTCTCCCATGATTGGAAGAGGTCAGGACCGCTTGGTGCGGGGCCTGGGTGAGGGCTGCTCGACTATCATGCGCCTACCGACGGCGGAAATGGCAGACCCCTCATCCGTCCGGCACTCCGGGATAGATACCTTCTCCCGGGAGAGAACGGAACATCCATGCACATCCTTTCCCTCCAACCCTATTTTGGCGGCAGCCACCAGGCGTTTCAAACTGGTTGGCAACGGCACAGCCGGCACGACTGGACCGTGCTGACCCTGCCGCCGCGGCATTGGAAATGGCGGATGCGGCATGCGGCCGTGGAATTTGCCCGGCAACTATATGATGCCAACGCTGCTGACTACGACGCGGTCGTTTGCAGCGATTTTCTGAACGTCGCCGAGTTTCGAGGGCTGGTCGACGAACCGTTTCGCCGCCTGCCGCTGGTCTTGTACTTTCACGAAAACCAGTTTGCCTATCCGTCGCGACGCTATGACGAACGCGATCTGCATTTTGGATTCACCAACTTCACCAGCTGCCTGGCCGCCGACCAGATCTGGTTCAATTCGGCGTGGAACCGCGATTCTTTTTTTGTGGGACTGGAGCGGGCTTGCCAAAAATGGCCCGACTATCAGCCGATCAAGTCAATCGAGACGATCAGGACTAAATGTCGAATTGAACCGCCAGGCATTAACGTTCCTCCAGCTGAAATCAGTCGACCGTCTGACGACGCTTCTGTATCTATTTTGTGGGCCTCGCGTTGGGAGCACGACAAGAATCCCGGGCTGTTGCTGGAAGCTTTGCGAGAGTTTCGCAATCGCGACTTGCCATTTCGACTAAACGTTATCGGGCAATCGTTTCGCCGGGTGCCAGAGGAGTTTGAGCAAATTCGTGCCGAGTTCGCTGGTCAAATAGAGCGCTGGGGTTACCAGCAAGCCGACGACTACTGGCTGGCTTTGCAGGAAGCGGACGCGTTTATTTCAACTGCCGACCACGAGTTCTTTGGCATCGCTGCAGCCGAAGCGATTGCCTGTGGCCTGTTTCCGTTGCTGCCTGACCGACTGGCCTATCCGGAGTTGATTCGGACGCAAAATGATTCTCGGCGGGCCGATTTGTGTCTGTATGACGGAACGGCCCAGGACCTGGCCCAAAAACTTGAGTACTTCGTGCGTCATGGATGCACTGAAGAAATGCAGGAATTGAGGATCAAGCTCCAGTTGGACCTGGTGGCCGAACTCGCATGGTTGACGCGAGCACCCAAAATGGATGCACAAATCGAAGGAATCTGCGCGTCGTTCTGTCCGATTGGCTGATCAATATTGCCGGTTTCCTGTTCCGGGACGATAATAAACGTATGAACTCACCGGAAAACGAAACGCGTCGCATGGCCTGGATTCATGTCCACGTGCCCAAGGCCGGCGGCAGCACCCTGCGTCAGTTGTTCAACCGCAACTTTGGCGAAGGCTTCTACAACTCAAATTCATTGCTGGAAACCAAGCAGTATACGTGCGAAGACGTCAGCGAGATTGTGCGTTGTCATCCCTGGCTGCGTTGCTTCTCCGATCACAAGTTGTCGCTCGATCTGCCCTACGACCACGAAGACGCTCAGGTCATGGCGATCTGTTTTGTACGTGACCCGGTGGAACGGTTTATCTCGCGGTACTTTTTTCACCGGAATTTTGAGGAAGTCGCCTGCATCGCCCAGCGGATGTCGTTCCGCGATTTCGCCGAGGAGGAACTGGTCAAGGGCTACACCCACCCGCAAACCAACAGCCAAATCTACTTTCTCAACGGAGGACAGTCATTCGACGACATGACGCTGATTAACAACGCTTTGGCCACCGGTCAGGCATACCTGTTTCCCATCGAACGGTTTGATGAAGCCTGCATTTGCCTGGAACGGCTGTTTCCTGATTCGTTTAAGGATCTTTCCTACGTGCGTACCAACGTGTCAAAAAAGGACACGGTGATCGATCCGGACGACCAGCAGTTTGTGGCGGACTACCTCAGCAAGGATCAGCCGGTATGGGATCTGGCAAATCGGTTTCTGAATGAATCTCTGAAACGCGCATTTGACAGCATCGAAGCACGCGAAGAACGGCTGAAGGCCTTCCGCGAATTGTGCGGTCGCCGTTATCACAATTTCCAGCCGCCACGGCCCGTGGGCAGCGAAACCCCGCCCGTTCCCCATCAGATTGTCGAATCTCCCGGAGCGACCGATAGCGCGTCAATTCGGCATAGGTCATCCAACCGAATCCACAATGAACCGACCGCGCAAGCCAACGGAAATTCGGGTTCTCCGAATACCCCTCAGGAAACGTCTAGCGGAAACGACGCGGTCGAACCAGCCACAGGATCAACACCAGCCACGCCAGGCAACTGATCCAGGCCCCGCGATAGAAATTGCGCGGCCGGTACGTCATCGTGACCTGGCTGTTGCCGGCCGGGACCACAACTCCGCGCAGGATTCTGTTGACACGCACAATGGGAGCATCAACAACGGTTCCATCGCTGGTTTCAATGGTCGCCTGCCAATCATCGTCGAAGTAATCGGCAACGACCACCAGTCGTTTGTTTCGAGCAGTGACGCGAAGCTGCAGACGAGTCAGCGACTCGCCCATCCTGTCGACAACTTCGTCGTCTTCCAGAGGTGAGGTGACAACGCCGCCCAGCAATTTCGCATCGCAATTCACATGGGTCCAGTCGTCAGATTGTGCGTCAAGTTTTTGCAGGACGCGAAGTGTTGAGTTAACGACCTCTTCGTAGCTGGATTCGTTGATGCGGTCGTTCTCCAGGTCACCGATTGCGAAGTAGAAACGATGCAAACGGCGCGCCCAGCCTCCAATCAGATCCTGTCGACTCCGCAGCCCGTAACGAAACAACAGGGCGTCCAGCGGCTCGATGGAATGGAAGGTATTCAATTGCCGTTTTCCCGCGAGAAGATGGAACTTGGGACGCGACAATTCGACATCCCGCAGGTATTGCTCGGCCAGGTCTGCAGCCGGCGATGGATACGAGAAATCGTAATCGTCATGATAATATTTCCACATCCAGCCGACGGAAATATCAGGGACGCCTCTCACTTCGCTGTTTACGATGCCGGACTGCTCTAGCGCGCTCATTGATGGAACGCCCTGAACGGGCCCAGAGTCCTTCGTGACAGGAATCAGCGCCACGGTCCAGGCAACTGCAATGGCAACCTCCACGGCCGTCACGCCAACCAGCAACCACGCAAATTTTGTCGCAGACATGACACGCCATTTCAACAAGACCAGTAGTGCTGTGACC
>JBPCVB010000108.1:0-8788 GCA_051010855.1 Pirellulaceae bacterium
GTTGATAGTACAACGAGTTTTGGTAAACGAACACGTTCGGATTGATCTCACGCTCCCACCAGCTTAGCCCGTAAAACCAGGTACCGAAGTTCCGATTCGAATCGAGCTGGGCGCACTGGGCTTCGGCTTCGGCCTGGGAACTGTACGGTCCATATTCCTGCACGTAAGAACCGCCGGAGCCCAGGTGGGTCGCCTCGCGATAAACGTAATAGTGATAATAGTTCATGCTGGTGCTGTCCTGTGCCGACGCCGTGGATGGTGTGGAGGACGTGAAGGTAAATGCGGTGGCTGCGATTAGCAGGGCCAATGTTGCTTTGATTTTGGACATGGTTTTTCGGTTCCTTGTTAGGGAGTGAGGGTGATTGTCTGCTCTAAAAAAGCGGAAAATCGCCTGGTCTGTTACACACCGTTTACAGCAAAACGGCGGGGAAACGGCAATTTGTCTGGTAGAATATCGAGACAAGCCGCGTGACACGGTCAACACCGGCTGATTACAGCTACCAGGTCTTTCCAGGGAAGTCGCTGATGAAGTCGAACTTGATAATGCCCACGCGACGCGAAACGGTAAAAGGAATGGCGGCCGGAGCCGGTGCCTTGATGTTGCCTGCCTGGTTCGCGCGGCCCGGCCTGTTTGCTGAAGAACTAACGGCCACGCCCTCCATGACCGAAGGCCCCTTCTACCCCGATCGTTTGCCGCTGGACACCGACAATGACTTGTTGATCATCAATGACTCGATCACACCCGCCGTTGGCGAGATAACCCATCTGACAGGTCGAGTGTTAAGTCGTGCCGGTGAGCCGGTGCGCGGGGCATTGGTTGAGATTTGGCAAGTTGACAATGAAGGTTCCTATTTGCATTCCCGCGGCGCCAATCCGCAGAATGAAGGTCAGCGGGATGCCAACTTCCAGGGATACGGCCGGTTCCTGACCGACCAGCAAGGCCAATATTATTTTCGCACGATCAAGCCGGTTACCTACCCCGGCCGGACTCCGCACATTCATTATGCAGTCACGGTTGGTGGCCGCCGCGTGTTAACGACGCAGATGCTGATCAAGGGACACGAACTGAACGAGCGCGATGGTTTGTTCCGTCAGATTCGCGATCCGAAACTGCGGGAAACGCTGCTGGCCGAATTTCGACCGATCGAGCGTTCGCGTATTGGCGAACTATCGGCCAACTGGGATCTCGTGATCGGTGTAACACCTGAAGACGACAACTAGGCCCTGTCGGGCATCCGACCTGGTTTGTAACTGAGCCGACGGCGCTAGCCGAGGGTCTTGCGCTTCGCTACAGCATCCCGACGCCCCAGCGCGTTCGTCTGATAAATTCGGGACTCCGCCTGGTCGTTCCTGTGGCAGGCGTGTCATTTCCTGAAAAAGAACATGTCGCGTGGCGCATTCATCCCCGTGTTCCGGCGAATGACCTGGCTAAAGGTGACCCGGTTCAAGTTAATGACGCGTCGCACCAGTGGCTGCCACAGGTCTCGATCGCGCGAGTAGAAGAAGCGATCGCCATCTCGCGACCGTGTGAACTGATCGTGCAACGCCACAAAAATCAGCTGACCTACGTTGCCATCAGGGACATGGTCTTCGCAGATCCCACCGACCCACGGATCGATTTCATCAACCGTTCCATAGGCCGCCCGCAATGCAGCTTGGGTATCAAGGTCGCTGGTGATCCCATCAAAGTCGGTGACTGGCCATAGGCCATACGCCTGGCGGACTTCATTGTACGTTGGCAAACCGTGATCCCGGCCACGCTGCATGTTTAGTGCCGCCAGATCAAGGCCCAGCGGGAACGGTGGCGGCAGAAACAGAAATGTCCTGACGTCTTCGACGATCATGGAATCGATTTCCTGGCAACGTTGCCGCGAAAGCCCCAGCAACATGTGGCCGATACGCTGAGGATCGTCCTTGATAAAATCGGGATTCGTAAATGCGTCTTTCAGCGCAATCGTCTTGCCTGTTTCTCCGATTACCAGGTCCGAGGACAACAAGGTGTGTCCCACACGGAACAACGAGCCCGAGAATTCATTTGCAATCGTGGGATCAACGCGAGGCCGATATCGCCACGACCAGTCTCGTGGAGCCTTGGGGCCCAGCAGGGCAGGCAAAAATTCGCGATAAGTGATGATCTGGATTTCCGCATTCACGATCTTGCGAGCGAGTTGATAGATCTCTTCGTCGGTGGCCCTGGGTGCCAACCCCGCGATTCGGCGGGCCAGCCGATTGTGCTCGCGAACAAACAGGGTGTGCATGCTGGTCAGCACCACGTTTTCATTGACGCGTATATCGCCACCCAGGAACAGCTCCGGGTCGTCACCAAGGTTGGGCAGTCCATCGACATTCAGGGGTAACAGGTCGCCAGGGCTGGTTTTCATTAGTCCACGCGACATGGTACGCAGGTAACCGGCACGAAAATCGTCCGAGCCGTACACCTGTGAGGCATCGAGAAACGATGTCACCTCGTTGAATTGCTCGCGGACCCCGTCGATGACGAGATGATTCGCCCGGTTGAAAAAGATGGTTGGGTGAAGGGGGTCAAACATGTCCAGCACGGGAATGTCCGCGGTACCGTTGTCTGGATGTGAATCCGTCAAGTCGAGATCGTGATCGATAAACTGTCCCCAGGCCCAGGTCGCGTCGGTCAGCCCACTGCCACTGGGGATAGAAATACCGCCTTGATCAACAACCAAATTTGATACCGCACGGGGATTGGCGCCTTCCCGCAGCTCCTCGCCGATGCCGTCGGGGTAATCGCTCCATGACACACGAAGCAATGGCAGTCCGGCGGCGCCCAGATCTTCGCGATGGTTATCGACGCCTGTATAGGTGCGCACCTCGCCTAATCGGATACCGTAGCCAAAACCCGGCTTGCGTTCATCGGAATCGGATTGCGCAAGTGTGGAGGCAGGCTGAGTCCAGACGAAAGCCAATAAGACGATCGAGGCAATTTTCAACATCGGTTACTCCTTTGGTGCAGAATACTCATCGCGTTTTCATTTTATCTGCGCCTTGACTTGACTTAATGACACTTCCGGTGGTCTTCACGCCAATTGCCCGCGGAGGCTGTTGGATACCGGTGCGCTTCCGGAGCACTTGCGGATCAAGTCGTCAGCTGTCTGCCTAGACTGGACGACGGTCCTTTTCAACTTCTCATCTATCTGGAGGAAGCATCCATGACGCTGCGAATCATTTCGCTTTGGACCTTCTCGGCGCTGTTAACGTGCGGGTTAACCATGACGGCGGTTCATTCCGCGTCCGCTGACATCATTGACTTTGTTGTTGAGGGTTCAGCGGGACTCGGGATAACAGCAGCCAATGAACCGGGAGATACCGGTAACGGCAGCGGCGGTATCCTTGCGGGCGGGGTCACATTCGATACGGACACGAACGAGTTGTCACTGGATATCGGCTGGGGGTCCGGCAATGGATTCAATGATCTGACCAGCGATGTCAACCTGCTGAACATCCACGGACCGACGGACGATCCGGCCCCGGGCAGCTACATCCAGAGCGCACCAGGCTTGTTTTCCATCAACGGAATCAATCCATCGGCCACCAACGGAGGATTCACAGGTTCCGTTTCCATTCCACAGGGCAACGTCAGCGATTTGATGACTGGCCGTTTGTACCTGCATATTCACACGGACGACAACGGTGGTGGTGAGGCACGTGGATACCTGATCGCATCCGGTGTCGTGCCTGAGCCAGCGTCAGTACTTTTGTTGGCAGCGTTGGGAGGAATCCTTGGCATCCAGCGAAGACGGTTCTCGAATCGTCGCTGACTTGATCCGTACTTCGTTGTTTAGAGGAGCCCGAAGCATCAAAAATCGGACGACATGGCGCGTTGTCCCTCGCTGACGCTTCGGGTTCCGTCTTTGTTTCCCGCAGTCAGGGTGCTCCGCGCCAGTCAGGGTGCTCCGCGCCAGTCAGGGATTTGCGTCGGTCAAGCCCACCACGCGATAGCCGAACTAAAAGTCATCAGCGCCGTATTTTCGCTCGTAGGCATCGGCTGCGATCGCAACATGCCACATGGCGGCCCGCAGCTCGGGCGGGTCGAGCGTATCGAGAATGCAATCCACACTGGCAACGATCATGTGCTCGTCATGGGACTCCCACATGCCGTACCGGGCAAACGTGATTTGTTCATTCATCATCAGCAATTCGATAGCCTGATCCTTGCTGATCCCCTTGAACAATCCCTTTTTGAAAACGTGACAGGGCGAGAATATGGTGATCACCACCGAATCCTCGACGTCCTGAGCCGAAGGCCGAATGTACACCATCTGACTGCGGCCTTCGGGTAGTTCAAAACCGGAAACAAACTGTTCCCGCTCGGTGTCGACCTTACCGCGAATTCCTGCCAGGGCGGCGACGTCACCCACCTTTTGCAAAGTTTCCAGCTTCTTTGGATCAGCCATTAACGCTCCTTTCAGGCACCCTGCATTTCCTCGATAAACCGTTCGCGTACCAGCTCGCTGGCTGATTCGGCAATGCCCAGTCCTTCGGCCAGTTCACGAAACGCCTCGCATTCGAGCTGGTCAATTTCACCATCGGCATAGGCGATCTGCAACATGCCCTGCAGAATCCGGTTGATCTCCATGGCCTTGAGCCTTTCGTGTCGACGTTCGACGGCCTCGGTAAACCTGGTCTTGCAAAACTTTTTGGAAACACCGCCGGCTTCAATCGCTTCCTTGACCTTGCCTTCTGGAGCGATTTGTTTGAGTTGACGGATTTCACTTTTGAGAATTTTGCCGTTGGCACATGCGATATACAAGCCACCCCACAACAGAAAGTCTGCCAAAATCGGGTCCGCCAAATCGCGGCGTTCACGAGACAATGGATCCATCGTGGCCAGCAAATGACGGATTTCCTTGTCGGCCTTTGCCACGGACATTTCCGGTTCGAAGTCACGGTGAATCAACGGCGAGTCGGCCTTCCAGTACAACATCATGGCCTTCATTCGCAGCGGCGGAAAAGGATGAGTCATTTGCCAATGATCCTCATCGCCACCTTCCACGACTTCAGCCATCAGGTGGTCCCACTGTTCGGTGAAGTCGTCGGGGCCGATAGCCAGATCCTGGTCCGCCAGGCCGGAGAGCGTGCGAAACATGGCTGAGGCGGCCACGTCAATCGAGCCGCAGCAGATCAATCCGCAACGATCGGCCGAGATTTCTCCGGCGCGTTTCCAGGCCAGCACCTGCATGCGGCTGCGCACATCCAGGTCGCTGCTTTCCAGCAGATTCAGGGCCTGAAAATCAATATGGCCAAAGATTGCATGACCAAGTTCGTGCCCGATGACGAACTCCAGTTCCTGCTCAGAGAGCTTGTTAATGGCTGCGCTACTAAGCGCAACGTACGTGTGACGGTCACCGGCCGTCACGAAGGCATTGATTGTCGGCTGTTCGAAAACGTAGGCTTCCAGATCGGCGGTCAGCCCCGACCTTTCCCTGAGCGCCGCAAATGAATCATTCAGTTTTGGCAACAGTCGCGGATCAACACGAACCGCGTTGGACAGCAGATGTTTGCGGATGGTCTTGCGGTGCTTTTCAAATGTGGAGACGCCAAGTTGTGCCGAAAGGTCCTCGTCCTTTTGAATCGATTCCAGTAATTCCGTGTCTCCGGCAAAGCGGGCCTGATTGAGTGGGATATCAATCATGGGTTCCTCGAATGTGTTATCGGGAGAGTGGCGGCAATGTTCAGCGACAATGGGCCGGGTTCCCTTCGTTCACCGTCACATCATGACAGATTCCGTGTCGTTTTGCACGCCTGTGAACAAGTTGTACGTCGTTGAGTGGCGATTATGTTAAACGCAGTAAGGCATATTTCTTTTTGCCGCTGCGCAAAACGACCATCGACTCGCTGGCCAAACTCTCCGGTGTCAGACGAAAGTCGGCATCTTCAACACGACGATTGTTGACGTAGGCGCCGCCTTGTTTAATCGTGCGTCTTGCATCTCCCTTGCTATTGGCCAACTCACATCGCACCAGCGCATCGACGAGTGGAAAGCCTTCCCCATTCAGTTCCGAACGGGCTGCTTCCGCACTGGGCACGTCGGCAAAAATTTCCTTTAGCTGGATGTCCTTCATGTCGCGAATTTCTGTGCCAAACAGGATTTCACGAGCTTGATGCACATTCGCGACCGCCTCGTCGCCGTGCACCATTCGAGTAACTTCGTCGGCCAGTGCGATCTGGCATTTACGCAGGTGAGCCTCGTGCTCGGCGGACTGGTCCAGAGCCGTTACTTCGGCTTCTGACAAGTCCGACATAAAACGCAGACACATCGCGACATCCTTGTCATCAGTGTTGAACAGGTATTGCCACAATTGCCATGGACTGGTGCGCTCGGACGAAATCCACACTGCGCCGGATTCTGTTTTGCCCATTTTGGTACCGTCGGATGTGGTCAGCAACGGATTGGTAATTCCGTAAACCTGGTTGCCGCACATGCGTCGTGTTAGATCGATGCCCGCAGTGATGTTGCCCCATTGGTCGCTGCCGCCGATTTGCAATTCGCAACCGTTTGTGCGGTGTAGATGCACAAAGTCGTAGGCCTGCAACAACATGTAACTGAATTCGGTGTAGCTGATTCCCGATTCGCCTTCCAGGCGGCTTTTGACCGAGTCCTTGGCCATCATGACGTTGACAGGCAGGTGTTTGCCAATGTCGCGCAGGAACTCGATGTAGCCAAATTCCTTCATCCAGTCGAAGTTGTTGACCATGACTGCAGGATTGTCGCCGTCGAAATCAAGAAATCGACGCATTTGCCGATCGAGTCCTGCCACATTGGCAAGCAACTGCTCCTCGTCCAGCAAATTACGTTCAGCGCTCTTGCCCGACGGGTCACCGATCATGCCCGTCGCACCGCCGACCAGCGCAATGACCTGGTGACCGGCACGCTGAAAGCGACGCAACATTAACAGGGGCAGGAGACTTCCTACATGCAGGCTTTCTGCCGTGGGGTCAAATCCGGCATACAGGGTTCTTGGTTTCTCGTTCAGCCACGATTGCAGGTTGTCGTCGTCGGTCGTTTGGTGGATCAAGCCACGCCAGGAGAGCTCGGCAAAGATGTCGTGCATGATGTCGCTGGTTATCTGAACAAAATTCCTGAGCAAAAACCGTGAACCCGCCGCACATTCGATCACATCATCGGGTTGTTGAACAGACACGTTTGATCTGTCGGAGTTCGCGTGGTAATTTCCAGGCACTCGCGGAGCCTGACCAGGATGAAGCAACGCAATTTCGCCGGAATCATGTTCGCCAGCCCGTGGCTGGTCGGCTTTGTCTTGCTGGTTGCCTGGCCCTTTGCCGCCTCCATTTACTGGAGTTTCTGCTATTTCGATCTGATCAATCCGCCGCAACCGGCTGGTACCGCCCAATACGAGCGTCTGATCAGCGAGTTGCGTGAAGGCCGCGGATTCGCGGTGGCTCTGCAGAACACCGCCTACTACGCAATGCTTTCGGTTCCACTGTCGATCGTCGTGGGGCTGGGATTGGCAATCATGTTGTCGTGGAAGATTCGCGGCCAGGCGTTTTATCGAACAGTGTTTTACCTGCCGGCCGTGATCCCGATCGTTGCGGCCAGCATTCTCTGGCTGTGGTTGCTGGATCCGCAGGACGGCATGGTCAACTACATGCTGGGCTGGATAGGATTGAATGAACAAAACTGGCTGACGCAATCGCGTTCGGCAGTCTCAGGCGCAGGAGTATCAACGTTCGTCGGCTGGGTGCAAGGCAACAATGAATTGACCCTGTTTGGATCAAAGGATGCGTTGGTGCTGATGTCCGTTTGGGCAGTTGGCAACGCCATGATCATTTTCCTGGCCGCTCTCGGCGATGTCCCTGAATCACTTTACGAAGCCGCCACGATCGACGGAGCCGGCCGCTGGCGCAAGTTCTGGCACATCACGCTGCCGATGATGTCGCCGATCATCTTTTTCAACCTGGTGATGGGGCTGATTCGGGCGGTGCAAACGTTTACTTCGATTTACATACTCAGCGAGGGTACCGGCCAGCCTGGTGATTCGCTGCTGGTTTTCTCGTTGCACCTGTTCCTGTCGGCGTTTGCAGATCTGGAAATGGGTTATGCGTCAGCTATGGCGTGGGTCATGTTCGTGTTGCTGGTGATCTGCACATGGTTGCTGTTTCGTTCGTCACGTCACTGGGTGTTCTACCAATCTCAGTGAATGATCCGTCCCAATGAACTATCAATCGCAATGAATCGCTGGATGTTTTTCACGTTGTCGTTGTTGCTCGTGGCCGGGCTGCTCATCAGTCATCGTTTGGCCAGCGAGCGCGCAGCCAGCCGGGCGGAAAATCGCGATCGCAGCGAAGTCGTGTTTTGGCATTTCTGGGGCGGAGCGGATCGCGATGTTGTTGAGGATGTGGTTCGTCAATTCAACGAATCACAGAACGAATACTTTGTGCGGGCCATCGCCATGCCGGGGAACAATTTGCAGGCGAAGTTGTTCCTGAGTATCGCCGGGGGTGATCCGCCTGATCTGGTCAATCAGGATGATCCGATCGTGGGTGACTGGGCGTCGCGAAACATTATTTTGCCGCTGGACGAACTGTGCGAGGCGGAAACGGTAGCGGCTATCGCCGGTCACTTGCTGCCCGCAGCGCGGAAACTGGGGACCTGGAAGGATCGGCTGTACGGAGTCTGCAATGGACTGGACATCCGCGCTTTGTATTACAACAAGACGGCGCTCGACGAGCACGATTTGACGGTGCCCCGGACACCTGCCGATCTGGATCAAATCGCGCGTACGATTCGCCCACCGGG
>JBPCVB010000109.1:0-3886 GCA_051010855.1 Pirellulaceae bacterium
ACGTAAGACTTGGCGTTGTACTTTTCCAGCGACACGAACACGATGCGTCCCTGGACTTCCAGGAATTCTCCACGCGCGACTGGCACCAAGATTGTTACCTTCTGACCTTCCACTTCGTGCGGATTAAACAGGCTGGAATCCAGTAGCCCCTGAACATTCAATCGATCCATGCGGGCAACTCGCATGATGTTGTCACCGGCGTTGACCCATTCACCTGGCTGCTTGTGTAATTCCATCACAACGCCGCCGATCGGTGACTTGATGCGATGACGTTCGATACTTTCGCTGGCTGCTTTCACGTTGTATGCCTCAACCTGCGCTTCCTTGGTTGAGGCCTGCATGTCTCGTCGAGCCTGTTCCAGCTGCAAGGCAGCCTGTTTGGCTTGCAAGGCCGATCGATCGTATTCAGCCTTGGGCATCGATCCCTTGGAATATAGCTGGTAATTGCGTTTGCGTTCGCGTTCAGCAATTTGTAAAGCGTTGTTGGCGGCTCGTATATCAATATCGTTGGTGGCCTTTTCCGTGGCCGCATCCAGTTTCGTACGCGCCGTCTCAAGTTGCAGTCGAGCGAGGCTGTCATCGATTTGAGCCACGTCATCATTTTGGTTGATCGATTGACCCTCTTTCACCGGGATGGCCAACAATGGACCACTTTCCTGAGCGGGAACCTCGACCTGAGAGATCAGCTTGACGCGACAGAATTCCAGATCGACATGCCCTTCGCCGATATGATTGACGGGCGCCACGATTGGCTGATGAGTGTTTACCGATTCGTACGATTCATGGTTGACTTGTTGTGCCACGGCATACGGAGTTGCCAGAACCAAACTGAATATCAAGACGCAAAGGATGCGTCGGGGGATAAGAGTGATCATCGAATTGCTTTCCGACTATTTTGCCTAACCGATACAACTTCCAGTTTGTTATCGGAAGGCACGCCGGGAATAGTTGAGCAAATTGGTGAGGATCGCTGCTAGCACAACAATCTGACAGATGAGATGGCACGGCACGTGTCGCTCGCACGTCAGCTGGTGATTAAAACCACAGCAACCACGTGCTATGCACGGTTTCGATCAGCTCGTGGAACCAGACGTAGCCCAGGGAACGGTTCCCGGCGTGCACCTGGGCGGTCACGCGTGTTCCGCTACGCAGCAAATCGCCTGGGAATTGATCGGCAGTGAAAGCCACTCGCACCAGCACGGCGTTGCCATCGTCGCTACGCACGTCCAGTTTGTTGTCGATGTTGACTAACTTGCCGGTGTACTCGTTGCCGGGGTGCGACGCCAGTGTGAACGTGACTTGCAGCGGCTCATCGGATTCACGAAAGGCTGTCATCAGGTGTGAGACCCGGCGTTCGGGAAATTCCAGTTCAATTTCCCAGGGCGTGTCCGGATGCACGATGGTCATCAGGTTTTGGCCACGGCTGACAGGCCGTCGCAACAGGTTTTGACGTAGCTGCCAGTTGAAAATGTGTCCGGTAACCGGGGCGCGCACGTTCAACAGTTCGGCCTTGCTCATCTTCAATTCCAGTTGCCGCGCCAAACTGTCACGCAAGGTTTCGGCTTCGGCCAGTTCGCCGCCAATCATACGTGCTTCTGCCGGGGTCATTTGCGCGTGTTGGGCGCGTTTCAGCTTATTGACTTCCTCGCCGGACTTGTCCAATTGACCCTGCAAGTTGCGCATTTCCACCATCAGGTCGTTGTTGGTCATTACGGCCAACACGTCGCCAGCGTTGACGATGGCATCAGGATCTTCCGGGATACGAATCTCTTTCAGGACGCCATCGATGCTGGACCACACTTCGCTGCGATTTTCCGGTACCAGTTTTCCGTTGGCGCCCAGCGTAAACGGATACGGCACCAGCCACAGCGCAGCCATGATCAGCGACAACGTACCGGCGACCAGCAATGTTTTGGGCAGGTTCCGGGCGCTGGTAATTGCCGCCGTCTTGCCCAGCCAGGTCCACAGCGGTGCCAGGAACATGCTGGTATGTGAAATCGAATTGGTCAGGGCGTCGTTACTGTGCGCGGTCACAGTTTGAATTCTCTGACGCAGATCCCTGGTTTCCCGGTCGTCGCCCAGCTTTTCCACGATCAGTGCACCGATGACCTTGCCGGTTTGCGGTTCCCGGGTGTCGGATTTCGTTTCGTCATCGCGTCTACGTACGATCTCACGCAACGGCTCGATCACCACCAGTTTGGAATGTGAAACGTCCAGATAGTTGTGCAAGTGTTTTTCAATCTGCGGTGGCAGATGCGAATCGTCACCGGAATACCACATGGGTTCGGCCGCCCTGGTAACGATGGTGGCAAGTTTCGACAGCTTTTTGATTTGTTCAGCGCGGCGTTCGATGGTGTCCAGCCCACTCATCGTCTGCACGTGCAATCGCGAGCCTTGTTTCAGCGCCACACTTACGCGATCGCAATCAATCAACCGACGACCTTCGTTGGCGATGGCGTAGGCGGTGTCACGCGTGTTCAGGCTGCCGTGAATCGAACGCACGAAGGATTGCATGCGATGCCACATGGCTTTTTGCGTCGAGTACTGACGCAGTTGCTCGTTACGCAGGTAGTCGCTGGCCGCCTTGCACATTTGCACCAGGAATCGCAGGTATCCGCGTTGCGTGGTCGGGCCAGCTCCGCTGCGCTGGAAGATCTCGACCAGGCCGACCACTTTTTGTTCGACCTTCAACGGTCCAATGACCAGCAAGTGTTGGGTCGGATTGCCGGCTGCCTCCGTACCGGTCTCGCCGCTGGCAGGTTGAATTAGTTCCGGCTCGCCGGCCTCGGCCAACTGCTGCAACAATCGTCCGTGTGAAATTTGCGTGGCCTCATTTTCGACAAGCCCGGTTTGAGCAAAATTGATTTGGTACTCGAGATTCAGTCCCCCACCCTCTTTCAAACTCCACACAGCGCCGCCGACAGACGCCAGGGCGCCCGTGGTGCGAGTGAGAAATCCCTGGTAAAACTCGGCCGGCGAACAATCCGACTGTGACAACCGGGTGATCTCGTCGACCATCGTACGAATCTGGTCCCGGGTCTCCTGAATCAGTTTGCGATCGATCGGCGGCGTATCTTCGTGACCCTTGTTGGGTCCGACCGTGAAGCGACGTCCGGGGGCGGGTGTTTCCTGAATATCACCACTGGAACCAGAATACGAATCGGTTGACATGAAACACTCGCACCAGGAAAAGCTGAACGTCGAAATGGCGGACAAACCGCGCTGTGACTGTCGTGGAATTCGCCAATCAGGGCAAGCTCGAACAACCACGGATGGAGTTTCATGACACTTGCTTTTAACACTTGCTTATTGGCTGCGGTTGGTAGAAGCTGGCGGATTGGATAAATTGGTGAACGCAAGGGCGTCGCGGGGCTTCACAGACAGCTAGCGTTGTCGCCAAACAGCAGTCTTCTTTTCCCTCAACCACCCAAAAGCCCTGACCATGCGACAGATTGGCAGCGTCCAGAATCAGCAACAAGCCGAACGGCTCTCCGCCTACCTGATGACACGCGAGATTTCCACTCAATGTGAACAGGACGGCGACAAATGGATGGTGTGGGTCAAGGAAGAGGATCAGATCGATCAGGCCAAAGCGTTGTTGAATGAATTTCGGGATAACCCTGATGAAATCAAATATCGCGAAGCGATAGATGTGGCTCAAAAGATCACTCGTGAGAACGAAAAGAAGCTACAGCAAGCCAAAGCCAATTACGTGCAGATGACCAGCGATCGCTGGAACGCACCGATACACAAGGTGGCTCCGTTCACCGTGGCGTTGGTGGTGATTAGCGTTATCGTGGCCCTGTTCCTGACGCAACTGGGGAAAGATATCAATGGCGCGGCGATGCGGGCCCTGGCCTTTTGTTCGATCCCGGGCGAACAGGGC
>JBPCVB010000110.1:0-2708 GCA_051010855.1 Pirellulaceae bacterium
CCTGGCCCTGGTCCCCCCTGCCCTTGCCTATGCGGCTACCGTGTTTGAAATTGCTCCACTGGCCAGCTACCGCTTCACCATCGCCAGCTCGACTTTGCTGATTGTTCTGGCCGGCACGTTGTGCGGATTGGTTGACAATCGCCGTTTACGCATGGCAGTCGCAGCCATCACGCTTTGTTTGGCCATCATTACCAACCCGTTGTTCGAACCGTGGCTGAGGACGGGATCACTTCCTGCGCAACGCATTGAAAACTGGCGTGAAGCCGCCGCCGCGATCCGGGATGACGTTTTGCCGGTCGTGTTGTGCCCCAATCTCGTCGAAGACAAAAGGTTTGCCGATACGGGCGACCCAGGCATGGTCGAGTACTACCGCTTTCCACTGACTGGTTTGTATCGGGTAACGGAGTTGGTATCTGACGACAACATGATCCATGGACGAGCAATTGCCGAAGGTCAGATTCTGCCAGACGTCGATCTCGAATCAATCAGCCAGGCGGGCGGTTGCTGGTTACTGGTGCGGGCCTACGCCGACGACGCCGAGCAGTTAACCGATTACCTGCACCGACAGCTGGGAGAAAAACATGTGACGGTTCGCCGCGTTTTCGACGCGCCGTTGAACCTGTTTCACTTCTCTATCGAGCCGTGAATTGATGCCTCATAAGGCTGCATGACCCAGGTACAATTGGCGACAAAACTCAACCTGCTGATTTGTCGCTGGCCAGCCAGTTCGTTAGCCTGTAGGTGAAAATACATTCCAATGTATGGAGACCGTTCATGTCCGTGACCATTTGTCGCCAAAGCACAACTGTGATGCTGATTATTGCTATCGGTCTGGCTTCGCTGTCAGACTGCCACGGCGAGGAACCAACGCAGGAAGAAGGCGATTCGGCGGTTGCCGTGCCAGGTAGGTTGGAACTCGAGGAAGCGATTGCTACCGGCGTCAGCCGGCTGATCGAACTGCAACATGACGACGGCGCATGGCCATACGAGGGGGTCTATCGTGTTGATGGCGAGATTCCGGTTGGCTATCGCGTCGGTGGGACAGCGATCGCATGCGAAGCGATCATGTACGCCGCTGAGCCCGACAACCAGAGTGCGAAACAGGCAATCGATCGTGGCATCGATTTAATCGTCGAAGAACTCAACAATCCTCTCATGCAACCATCGACTCGCAACACGTATGACGTGCGTGTCTGGGGGCATATTTATGCGTTGGACTTCTTCTGCCGTTTGCTGCACGACGTTCGATTCGCAGCACGTGAGGATGAGCTGCGAACGCAGATCGCCTGGTTAACCGACACGCTGAAGGTAGAACAGCTGGACAGCGGTGGATGGAATTATGGTGGTCGTGACAAGCACGCTCCGTTTGTAACGGCACCGGCGATCCAGGCGTTGATCTGGGCGCGGCATTGTGGTCAGGAAGTTGACGACGAAGTATTTTCCCGCGCCACCGGCGCGCTCGAACGAAGTCGGGGCGACGACGGAGCGATGGCGTACAGTGGGACGCCCAACCAGTCGTTCATGCACCTTTTGCCGGGTTCGATTGCGCGGACCGCAGCCAGTGAGTACGCGATTCATTTGACCGGGCAGGACCGAAGCGAATCCATTGCCGAGGCCGTCGAGAATTTTCACGTTCACTGGAATGAGCTGGAAAAAAGACGCAAACAAACGGGGACGCACGTCAGGCCTTACGGTGTCGCGCCGTACTACTTCTACTACGGCCACCGCTATCTGGCCCAGGCGATTGCCGGACTACCCGAGAAAACACGCCAGGCTGAATTGGATCGCTTCAATGCCGTACTGATGAAGACTCGCGATGAGAATGGCACCTGGAACGATCGCGTGTTCGAGCAGTCCAACGCCTACGGAACCGCCATGGCCGTGCTGGGCTTGCTCGGTGAAAGCGTCCCGGTGGCTGCTATCGAAGAAGATATTGCAGAAGATTGATCCGGGATTGGACAAAAAAAGCCGCCAGCAGTCTGTGACCGCTGGCGACTTTGGAATTCAAAGTTGCCGCAAAATGAACTACGGCAGGATGATGTTAGTCACCTGCGACCAGCCGTTGTGGGAACCGTTATGGATTTCGGTCGCCACACAAACGCTGTCGACGTAATGGTTACGCATCCCGTAGTCGCGGAACCAGTCGAAGAAGGGCTGCAGCCGGATCGGTCCGTCGTGCCCTTGTCCGTCGACTCGCACCGCCTTGAAACGGCGTCCGGTTTCGATCGGCCCGATATGCAGTTCGTACAGTGCACCGTCGATCGTGCGGGTGCTGACGATCGGATCGGCCGGACTCGGATTGTCGTATTTGCTGATGATGTAGTACTCGTCCATTTCGGTGTTGGTATTCCACCTGGTGGTCTCAAACACCCAGCCGTATACGGATTCCTTGTAGTTCCGGCCACTTCCGCTGTCACTGAACGACGCGTTGTAATCCACGACCCAGTTATAGGGCACATTGTCGCATCGGACACCGGAGTAATGCTTGCCGAGACGTCCCATGGCGCCGCCCGAGCCGTTGTTACGGAACTCAAAGCGGAAAGCGTCGCCCGCAGCGTTGTGACGCGTGGTCACGCCAGACCCATTCCAGTTGTATCGTTGCCAGTTGCGAATGTGTCGCCCTCCGGCAATGTTCTTTTTGGCACCGGGCAGACTGCCACCGGTAACCGAGCCAACCCACGTGGGGTTGCCACCGCCGCCACCCGTGC
>JBPCVB010000111.1:0-2656 GCA_051010855.1 Pirellulaceae bacterium
GTCTACGATCGCTGGGATATCTGGCAGGTTGACCCGTCCGGCGAGGACGACCCGGTCTGCCTGACGGCGGGTCAGGGTCGAGAGGACGAAATCCGCTTTCGCTATGTGCGACTCGATCCCGAACAGCGCACTGTCGACCCCGAACAACCGCTGGTACTATCGGCGCGTGATCATGAGACCAAGGCCTCGGGTTACTACCAGTGGACGGCCGCTGCCGGCGACGATGCCGATCCGGAGCTGGAACAGTTGATTTCGCTGGACGAGAGCGTCGCGGGTTTGCGTAAGGCCAAAGAGTCGGACGCCGTGATGTTTACGCGATCCACATTTCAGCGTTGTCCCGACATCTGGGCCAGCACCCTGGAGTTCGACCAGCTGCGTCGCATCAGTCGCATCAATCCACAGCAAGGCGATTACCTGTGGGGCACCGCCGAACTGGTTCGCTGGAACGCCGACGATGGTCAGCAACTGGACGGTGTACTGTACAAACCCGAGAATTTCGATCCCGACAAAAAGTACCCGTTGCTGGTCTATTTCTATGAACGAAATTCCGACAACCTGCACAACTACTCAACACCCGCCGCAGGAAGATCGATTATCAGTTTCAGTTTTTATGTCAGCCGCGGCTATGTACTGTTCATTCCTGATATCCCCTACAAGGTCGGTGAGCCAGGTCCCAGCGCAGCCAACTCGGTGTTACCGGGCGTGCGTCACATCGTGGATCAGGGTTTTATCGATGAGGAACGCATCGGCATGCAAGGTCACAGCTGGGGCGGTTATCAAACGGCGTACCTGGTCACCGTGACCGATATGTTCGCCTGTGCCGAGTCGGGTGCGCCGGTAAGCAACATGACCAGTGCCTATGGCGGCATTCGCTGGGGGACCGGGATGAGCCGCATGTTCCAGTACGAAAAGACGCAAAGTCGTATCGGTGGCACATTGTGGGAGGCACGTGACAAGTACATCGCCAACTCGCCGCTGTTCTTTGTCGACAAGATCAATACGCCCTTGTTGATTCTGCACAACGATCAGGACACGGCCGTCCCGTGGTATCAGGGAATCGAGTTGTTTGTCGCCCTGCGTCGACTGGAAAAGCCCGCGTGGATGTTGAACTACAATGGCGATCCGCACTGGGTAATGAGCGACGAGAACCGCATGGACTTTGCCAAACGCATGCAGCAATTCTTCGATCACTACCTAAAGGGTGATCCGATGCCCGTGTGGATGGCCGACGGGGTCCCGGCGGTCGACAAAGGCGAAAAGTTCGGATTTGAATACGTGGAAGAGGAGGAAGAGCCCGAGTCCGAATCGGAAACCGGCGAAACAACGGAGGAAGTCGAAGACCGGGAGTAAGGACGGAGATCGTAGCGGAATTCGCCAGACTTCCGCTACAAAAAAACGCTCAATGCCGTTGAGTATTGGCAGCGACGAACTGCTTTTCGCACTCCCAGCCCGCCACGGCGGGTTTTTTGCGGTTTTCAACAGCCCAATCACTGGAGCCCGGTTGTTAATCGTCTTACGCAAAATGGACAATCTCGCAAAAAGGTTGTCGAAAACTGATTCTCCCGGCGACAATTGACACCGTATATTGCGTGTTGCCTGATTGGGGCTTTTTTAAGCCCCGTTCTTTTCTCGTCGGGAGTGAAATCATGAGCTCGCGTATTCATTTCCTCCAGTTTTTTTTAGCCTTCTTGTGCTGCTGTTTCGCGTGGGCCCAGCCTGCCGTTGCCTTGCAAGGGCCCATTGCTGACACAATCGGCCTAAGCAATATCGTCATTGAATTGGAACTGGTCGCCGACAATCTGGTCGCCCCAAACTATCTAACACACGCTGGCGATCGAACGGACCGGTTGTTTGTCGTGGACCAGGACGGTTTTGTCCATCTCATCAAAAACGGCAAACAGCAAGCAACACCTTATCTGGATGCGAGCAGCCTGATCGTGGCTTTGGGTGGATTCAATCCACCGTTTCATGATCCATTTGTTGATTTCGACGAACGGGGATTGCTGGGCCTGGCGTTTCATCCGGATTTTAATCAGCGTAGTCGGGAAGGATTCGGCAGATTCTATACGTATACGAGTGAACCCAATTCCGGCGTGTCGGATTTTACCGTGGCCATTGGCCCTGGAGATATGTTCGATCATCAGGCGGTGGTGATTCGCGAATGGACGGTGGACCCGTCGGCCGATGTAATTGTTGGAGATCCGGCTGTGATCTCCCGTATCCTGATGCGTATCGATGAACCGCAGTTCACTCACAACGGCGGCATGGTAGCGTTTGGCCCCGACCGGATGTTGTATATATCGCTCGGTGACGGGGGCAATGGCCACGACGCAGGTATGGGGCATGGAACTGATGGAAACGGACAGGATCCCACGAATGTGCTGGGAACCATTTTGCGAATCGATCCATTGGGCAAAAACAGCGCCAACGGTCAATACGGAGTGCCCGCAGACAATCCCTTTGTTTTTGGCCCGGAAGTCGACGAGATATTTGCCTGGGGCTTACGCAATCCGTTTCGATTCAGTTTTGACACGGACCCGGCAACTGGAATGATCAGTCCTGGAACAACAGGCCAGCTCATCGTTGCCGATGTCGGGCAGCGAAACATCGAGGAGGTCAATATCGTCTTGCCCGGTGATAATCTGGGCTGGCGTCT
>JBPCVB010000112.1:0-2643 GCA_051010855.1 Pirellulaceae bacterium
CGGTTTGCCCGAGGCAACACGTTGTTACGAAATGCTGGTCCCTCCATTGACGAGACCGTGGGGCCGATCATCACCTTTGAAGATCGTAGTGTGGAAACGGCCGTGAACATGGGACGCTGGGCCTGGAGTTCCTGCTTTCTGGATATCAACAACGACGGCTGGGAGGATTTGTTCGTCAACAACGGATACATCACCGCCAGCGACAGCGGTGACTTGTGAAGTTTTCACTGGCGGCAAGTTTTGTCGAAATCATTTGATCATCTGAGTCAGGAAAAGGATGCGCCGATCCTGCGTATTGCGGCCAGTGACCAAAGTGCCAGTCTGGACGAAATGTTGTTACAAGGTCGTTCGCTAAGTGGTAACGAACGCAACTGCGTCTTTCTGAATACGCTTTCCAGCGACAAGGCCGGGCAGCGGTTCGCCACGATTTCCGCCGTTTCCGGTCTTGACTTTCCCGATGATGGCCAGGCCGCGGCCCAGGTCGACTGGGATCACGACGGAGATGTCGATCTGGTGCTGACCAATCGCAACGCGCCACGAGCGCGCTTCATGCGCAACGAAAACGGGCCCGAAAATGCCTTTGTGCAATTTCAACTAAAAGGCAACGGCACGGATACAAACCTGGACGCCATCGGTGCCCGGATCACGCTGGTCATGGAAGCACAGGACGTTAACGGTCAACCTTTGCGGTTACTAAAAACACTGCGTGCCGGTGACGGTTATTTGACGCAATCAACCAAGTGTGTGCATTTTGGATTGGGTGCCAACGCCCAAATCAAGCAAGTGGAAATCCGCTGGCCCAATGGCAATCGTGACACGGAAGTATTCGCTGCCATCGAACCAGGCCAGCGTTATGTTTTGGTACAGGGTAGCGGTGTGGCAACCGCACAGGATTTCCGTCGCAAGGACCTGTCGCTGGAAGCCCGACCGACAGTTGTTCCCGCGGCGGACGTGACCATGCGAATTCCGCTGATGCACCAGTTCCTGGCACCGACGCTCAGTTACGTGGACTTTAGCGGAACCAAACGCAACTTCTCCCTGCCCGAAAACGAAATGGTGCTGGTCAATCTCTGGTCCAGCACCTGCGAACCGTGTGTGAAGGAGCTAAAGGAATTTGGCGAACGTCACGACGAATTGACAGCAGCCGGTGTTCGCGTTCTGGCTCTCAACATCGATGACCTGCAAACCATGGCTGACGCTCGCGTGGAAGCTCAAAAAATGGCCGAGCGGATGAAGTTTCCGTTTCAGGCCGGTATGGCTCCGGCAGAAGTTATTTCGGAGTTACAACGATTGCATAACGCCTTGTTGCGAATGAATCGACCACTACCCATGCCCACCAGTTTCCTGATCGACCGCAAAGGGCGTTTGCACACGATCTACAAGGGAGCTGTGGCCGTTGATACGCTACTGGGCGACGCTCAACCACGCGACATGGATTTGCTGGAACGCTTTGCCTCGGCCGCGTCACTGCCAGGCACCGTGCTAAGGCATCCGTTGGTCAATGAACCGATGGAACGCAACGAAGGCGCCGCGCTGATCCGGTTGGGAAAGGAGTACATCAAGGAAGGAAAACTGGAACAGGCGGAAGCCACGTTCAAGGACGCGCTGGAACAGGTCCCCGATTCGCCCGCCATTCACAATCAACTGGCCCGCGTATACGAACAACAGGGTCGCCGCGGCATGCTGGGCAAGAACGAACTGGCGATGAAACACTATCGGCACGCAATCGCTCTGGATCCCGACAAGCCTGGATTGCGAATCAACCTGGCACAGGTCCTGATCCGCAACCGGAAATATGACGAAGCCGCCGGGCACCTGAATCATGCGCTGACCCACGCCCCGGAACACGCCGATGCGCATTACAATCTCGGGTTGATTTACAGTTCCAAACGCGATCCGGAAAATGCAAAAACCAGTTATGAAAAAGCATTGGCTATTAAGCCCGATCATCCTCAGGCGTTGTTCCGGCTGGGTCTAATCTACGAATCACGCAAGAACATCGCACAGGCGAAAAAATACTATCAACGAGCCGTTGACCAGACACCGCGTAGTGCGCTGCTGTTAACATCACTGGCCCGCATGCTGGTGGCTGATCGTGATCTTTCTACAGCCGAAGAGGTGTTGCGACAAGCGATCCGTTATGAACCGGGATATGCCAACGCGCATTTTCAACTGGGACAGGTTTTGCTGACAGCCGGCAAGCTACCCGAAGCCAGGCAGCAATTTCTGGATACGCTGCGAATCAAACCCGATCATCGAGGCGCCATCGGCGTCTTGCAACAACTGGAACGCTCGCCCGGTTCTGGACAATAACGCTGGCTACGCCGACCACAAATATTGCGATTCTGCGATCCCCTTTTCCAAATTTTTCATGCGGTACAGGTTGGCCCATCGCAGGTAACAATGTAGACAGCGATAACAACATGACGACGACTATCGCACGCAACGAAAATCGCGAAGGAAATTCTCTCCAACTCTGACCTGCTCGCTCCTTCGTCTACTTCTTTCAACGCTTTCGCATTCGGAGAGACCAATTGTCCGTAGATTGCGCGGGGGCTACGGAACGAAGAACAAAACGCTCAAAAACACTTCGGCAGCAAGACTGCAATCGCGACAAGGGACCCTCTGGCTGTCGGTATAGAC
>JBPCVB010000113.1:0-20456 GCA_051010855.1 Pirellulaceae bacterium
GGTTCGTACAGTTGCCCCACATGCGAATAAATGCCGACTTCGTTAAACATGCCCTCCATGCCAAAGGTTCGTGACTCGTCGGGCACGATCGGCACAATGTGCTTGCCAATTTTCTTGTCGCGACACAGACGCGAGAGCAGACGCACAAAACCCATGGTCGTGGAGATTTCCTTGCCATAGTCGCGTTCGACCATCTTGCGATAGTCCTCGAACCGCGGCACCTGGATTTTGGGATGATCGACGGGTCGGGCAGGAACAAAGCCGCCCAGGGAATCCCTGCGTTCGCGGATATATTTCATTTCCGGACTGTCTTCGGCCGGCTTGTAAAACGGTGCTTCACCGACTTCCTCATCAGAGATGGGAATTCCGAATCGGCTGCGGAATTCCAGCAATTCCTGTTCGTCAGCATTCTTGACGTTGTGAGCGACATTGCGGCCTTCGCCAATTTCGCCCAATCCATATCCCTTGATGGTCTTGGCCAGAATTACGGTTGGCATGCCCGGCGTTTCCATTGCTGCCTTGTAAGCGGCAAAAACCTTTTCCGGATCATGGCCGCCGCGACGCAGTGTGACGAGTTTCTCATCCGACAGGTTGCTGACCAGGTCAAGCGCTTCGGGGTACTTGCCGAAGAAGTGGTCGCGGATGTAGCCGCCGTCGGAAACGACGTAGCGCTGGTACTGCCCATCGACCACTTCACCCATGCGTTTGACGAGCTGTCCCTTTTCGTCCTTTTCCAGCAGCGGGTCCCAATCGTCACCCCAGATGACCTTGATCACATTCCAGCCGGCGCCACGGAACAGTGCCTCCAATTCCTGAATGATCTTGCCGTTGCCGCGTACCGGCCCATCGAGTCGTTGCAGATTGCAGTTGATCACAAACGTCAGATTGTCGAGCTGTTCACGCGAAGCCAGCGTGATTGCGCCGAGTGTTTCCGGTTCGTCGCATTCACCATCGCCAAGGAAAGCCCAGACGCGCTGATTGCTGGTATCCTTGATGCCGCGGTCGTGCATGTAGTTGTTGAAGCGCGCCTGATAAATGGCGGTGATGGCCGACAGACCCATGGATACGGTCGGGTATTCCCAGAAATGGGGCATCAGCCAGGGATGCGGATACGATGACAATCCGTTTTCGAAAGCTACTTCGCGACGGAAATTGTTCAGATGTTCCTCGGTGATGCGACCTTCCAGGAAAGCGCGGGCATAGATTCCCGGAGAGGCGTGACCCTGAAAGAAGACCTGGTCGCCATCAAAGCCGCTTTCGCCGCGACCCTTGAGCACATGATTGAAGGCAACTTCGAACAGTGTTGCCGTTGAAGCGTACGTCGAGATATGGCCACCGATACCTTTGTGTTTCTTGTTTTGCCGCACCACCATTGCCATGGCGTTCCAGCGAATGATGCTTTTGATACGGCGTTCCAGTTCGCGGTTGCCCGGATATGGGGGCTGCTGATCGACATGAATCGTGTTGATATACGGCGTATTTGACTTCATCTCCAGATCGACGCCCTCGGCCCGGGCCCGGGCTTCCAAAACCGAAAGCAGATATTTGGCGCGCTCCGGTCCCCGACTGTTGATCACGTATTCCAGCGAATCAATCCATTCCTCGGTCTCGATCGGGTCGATATCCACCGTCTGCTTGACGTATGGCTCGCTTTCGGGCGCAGTTTGTTCCGGCTTGATGACGTCGGCCATGAATTCCCTTTACGAAAAAAGATCTCGGCAAGCGGGGGGATAGTCCGCTTACATTTAGCATCGGGTTGCTCGTCTCGCTGCATCCAATCTGATCTTTTAATTGTCTTAAACGGTTCGCAACCCGTAAAGATCGACAACTTCAATTGAAGTTGATCAGCACCTGCCAAACATCGTCCCGACCAGGCCGATTTTTGGCAGTGTTACGTGGGGCCCCATAATCGCAAATTAACGCCGACCTCGACTCCGGTAAATTGGGACACCTGACCGACTGCTGATTTGAAGGCAGCGCAAGAAAATAATGGTGTTCGCAGAAAAAGCCCCAGCGTTTGCGGACAGCTGCTCGCGAGCATCGATTTGCGAGCGTCATAACGGATCGCCGCAAATATCCGGCCGACCTTATTGAGCAGTTTGCTTGAGCTTGAGGAAGGCCGGCAATTGTTCGCAGACAAAGTAATTCCATCCCGCAATACCGGCTGCTCGGCTGAATATCGGGTTGTCCTCGGGAAAGCTGTTGTGGAATTCCTGGGTAAACACAAGTTTCGTGCCCTCAGGTGTCTCCGACAGTTCCCAGTTCACGGTTGAATCGCCTGGAATCCCTCCGTATCGCCAACCGTAAGCGATGCGTTTGCCCGGTTCGACTTCCTTGACCTTCCACTGGTGCGGGTAATCCGTGCCTTCGCAGTGCACAATGAACTCGGTCTCGAATCCCGCATCGGGTTGGAAATCCGAAATCGTTTCAAAAAACCACTGCCGCATCTGGTCCTTGTCGGTAATTGCCTGCCAGACAATATCGGCCGGCGCTTCAAGTGTAAGCTCCACTACGATGGGCTCAGGAATTGAACTCATAATTACCCTCCGAAGTTAGTGCAACTTTAGTGAACATCGCTGAAGTTACTGCAGCCCTGCCAACATGATCTCCGTTCGAACTCGCTCGGATTGTACGAGCAGCAGATCGGCTCTGGCGGTTGGCGACCCGGAAACACCTGTCAGCGTTCGCATTTCGGCAACTTCGATTAGTTGGTCATATTTCTCGAGTAGTTGATTGATCAAATTCTTGCTTGCGTCGTCTGACTCCGAATATTCCAGCTGCGCTTTTAGCAAATCCATTTCGGCACGTGTGACTTCAATTGATCCAATCCGGCCTTCTATGGTCATTTGCTGAAGTAGTTCAACTCGCTCAGTCAATAACGTGATGCGCTGGTCCTCCAGCTCGTCGGCCTGTATGGCAGAGTTGAAATGATTGCCGGCAGTCATGAGCAACAATGCACTTCCCAGGCCGACGATAGTCAATACGCGTATCATGACGAAACCTTTTCAAAAAAAGTAACCGAATCGCGAGACCGTGTTGAACTTCTTTATAGTTTTGCCGGGACCTGAAAGCAAAAAAAGCTGCAGCCAGCCCTGAGATTTTGCAATGGTGTTCAGGGGTTAGCCACGTCCGCAATTTCCAGTTCCTCAGCCAGTTTGGCAAGATTCAACTGGTTGAGTAATTCAGCGGTAATCGGCCGTTTGTTATCCCAAAAAATTTGCGATTCAAGAAACTCGGTGGCAGCACGGGATTGGAGTTCGCCCAGTAACTGTTCCGCGTGGCACTGGTCGACGCAAGGACAGAAGTAACAGGTATCGTCCAGCACCACGGGGCGGTTTTCAGCGGGACCGATCGTTCGGAAATTCAGCTGCTTGTACAGACCGGCAATGGCAACTTTCCAGGGTGAAAACGAATAATCGCCTACGCCAAAAACGGAGAACCGCGGTCGGTTGCGGTAAATGGAACTTGCGCGGCGATCCAGCCGTTCACCATGGCTCATCAGATACTGCCACGTTTTGGGAGCGTGGTCGCAAATCGGCTCGGTCGGTTGTCCAACAAATTGTTGCGGAACAATCACGAAGCGACGGGGTACCGGTGAGGATTGCTTCGCCAGATCGGAACTTTTTAGCAGGGGATACAAATAGTCGGGTTCCAGCTCGACATATTCACCCAGGCCATTACGGAAGCCGTCGCCGTCGCGTTGCAGTTGCATGACTTGCGCACAATCGTGCTTGATGCCCGATCGCCAGGTACCGCGAGGACCGCCGCCCAGGTGCTGCCAGCGCTGGAATTTTGCCATATCAGAAACCAGGCGTTCACGACAAACGCCGAACGAAAAACCGGCATCGGCAGTCAGGCTGCTGTGGACCCGACATTCCGCGTTGGTTCCATCCGGGTGCAGTTGCATCAGCAACAAACAGGCGTCTACGGCAGCTCCAAAATGTGCCTGCGCATCAATTTGAAAGATATCAGTCGACAGGATTTTTGAACCATCCTGCCATGCTTGTCGCAGAACCTTCCGCGCCACAGTCGACTTGCACAACATGGCCAGCGAGCCTGTCGTGCCATCCAGCCAATCCAGGGCTCGCAACAACATGAACTCCGAAATATCGAAATTGCTTTTTCCGGTGATGGCGTCGATACCGCGGTGGTTTTGGTGGTTGGATTTGTCCGGCAGGTTGGTACTGTTCAGCGACCCGAGTTGCGAGTTGGTTACCCAGGGTGGATTGCCGAGTACCAGCACGGGCTGTGGCAGTTCGCAGACAAGCGAGTCCCAGTCCAGTTCAAAAAAATCGGCCGTGGATATTTCCCATTTACCCTTGAACGGCGATTGTTCCAGTGACTCGCGCGCCGCGCTGCAGTATTTGGGATTGATTTCCATACCCGCCAACCGTTCCACTTCAGGAATCGTACGGGACGCGGCCAGCAAAAAACTTCCCTTGCCACACGCAGGCTCCAGCACTGATCGCGGGCGCACTCCCCGGCGGACTAACAGCTGACAAACTTGCTCCGCCAGAGCTGGCGGCGTCTGAAAGTCTCCAAATTCCATTTGTTGAATACGACGTGTCATCAGGCATTAGCCGCAGGGGCGTCCGGGCAGTGGTTTGCGTTATGACGTTACACAGCGTCCGGGTCAAGCAAGGCGAGGGCGCAAGGCTGGCCGAAAGAGCGTCGGTTTCAGGCGGCTGGGACGTGGTGGTCCCAACAAGCGTTCAATCATGGGCTACACGGCAAGTGCGATTCAGAGCGACAAATCTGTACAGGCGCATTCAACCTAAACGAACTCCTTGTGTTGCTGGTAGGCTTTCTGGCAGGAACCGCAATCAGGACATTTCAACTCAACGCCATAGCTTTCGCAGTCCCGGTTTGCGCAACGGATTTCATAATCGCTTCGGGCTATGAGTCGCGCCAGTGGTAGATCGCCGAGCGCCGCCGCACCGAGCACCAGTGCGCCCAGTCGAATACTGGCCAAATCGGCTCCGGCCACAGGCGAGTCCGCGTTGACGCCACCAGGCATCCACGTTTGATAGAGCAGCGCAAACTTTTCCAGCGACCGTTGAAAATGAGCTGCCAATTGGGTGTCATCAATCGACCGGGCAAACTCGGCCGCGATCAGCAAGCGATACCAAAGAACGCGCAGACTGAACGTGCGTTCTTTTTTCTCCTGCCGCGTGACTGCATCGTAAAACACATCGGCGAGCGCAAGAAAATACTCGTGCTCGCTCGTTTCACAAAGCTCATTCAGAAAGAACAGCTCAATCTCCTTGCCAGTGGGCGGAGAACTGGCCCAACGCTGGATCAATTCAGTGGCGGGCGGCGCGTATTTCCAGGTGTATTTTGATCGATCAATCATGGGCTGTTGGTAACAGATGTGGGGCACCGTCAAACGGATCGCGTGATTCCACCGTCGACGCGAATATTCTGACCTGTGATGTATCGCGCTCCGTCGGACAAAAGGAAAGCGACCGTTTCCGCGATTTCGTCGGTGGTTCCATACCGACCCATCGGAATGCGGGTGCGAAAACTCTCGTGTTCCGGGAGGCTGTCAATGAAGCCTGGCAGGATGTTGTTCATACGAATGTTGCTGGCCGCATACTGATCGGCAAACAGTTTGGAAAAGGCCGCCAGAGCGGCGCGCATGGTGCCTGAGGTAGGAAAGACCGGATCGGGTTCAAATGCGGCGAAGGTAGAAATGTTGACGATCGCCCCTCCGTTACGTTGCTCAAGAAATGGAGTCACCAGCCGTGCGACTCGCACGACATTTAGCAGATAGACATCCATGGCTTCGTGCCACTGATCGTCGCTGATTTCGAGAATTGGGCCTTTGGGACCATGGCCGGCACTGTTGACGACCGCGTCGATCCCGCCATACGTTTCCACAGCAGCATCCACCACGCGTTGCAGGTCCTGGGGTTCTTGATTCGAACCGGTGATGCCGACGCCGCCGAGTTCTTCGGCCAGGGTCTGGCCCCGACCCGATGATGAAAGGATTGCCACCTTGTAATCCTGCTCAGCGAGCTTGCGTGCAATGGCCGCACCCATGCCGCTGCCGGCAGCCGTGATCAGTGCAACTCGGTGTGACAATTTGTCTTCTCCCTGCGTTTCCCTGGCGGTTATTGTTCCAGCGTCATCAACAGTTTTTTCATTCTCGAGCCATAAGCCTGATTGGGCGATTCAATTTCGGACACGAGCGCGTTTTGCAATCGGCTTTTGTCGATCCGCTTGTCGAGGGCCAGCTGTTGCAGTGCCTTGGCAGTATATGACTTGCAGCCGATTGAGGCATTGGGGTCTTCCAGCCAGTCGAAAAGTTGCTGGATGGCGGGTTCTTCAATCGCCCGAGGCACATTGGTCAGCCACAGCCATTTGGCGACACTGCGCGGCATACCAGGAAACGGCATGCCATCGCGGAATTCAAACAGGACTGGCAGGCTGGGAGCAACGGTTTTGGGGTCGAGTTCGCAGATGTCGCCGATCAACCACATAAAACGTTGGGCCGTTCCCGGATCGCCGTGCCACAACACCATGAGGCTATCCAACGCGATTTGACGCTCTACGATTTCCGTGGCCCATTGTTTCCGCATGGCGGAATCCGACGTAGCCAGCGAAGACCGCAATTGCTCGATCAGTTGGCCAATCATACCGTCTCCGCATCCACGTCTACCCCGACTCTTCGGCGGCTTCGCCCCAAACCGCGACTTCGTTGCCATTGGGATCAATGAAGTGGAACCGTCGACCACCTGGGAATCCGTAGATCTCACGAGAGATTTGCGCGCCGTTTGTATTGGCTGCCTGTTGCGTTGTCTCCAGATTGTCGGAAAACAGAACGATCAGCGGTCCGGCTCCCGAATCCGCTGGCTTCCGTTCGCGGTTAAACCCGCCAGCCACTTCGGCACCCGTAAACGACAGGTAGTCCGGTCCCCAGTCCTGAAACTCCCAGCCAAACGTTGATGAATAGAACGACTTGGTCGCGTCTGTGTCGGCCAGGGGAAGTTCGAGGTAGTTGATCGTATGGTTGGTCGGTGACATGCAAAAATTCCGCACTTGAGATGGTTACTGACAGCAAGATTAGAGCACATGCAATCTCCGCGTGCCATGGATCGTGAATCGGCATGCTTTACCGATTGGCGTTACCAGTAAACTGGACGATGGCCGAGATGAAATCAGGATGGTTCATCACGGTTAAATGATTGGTTTCCGGAACGACTATCAGTTGCAAGTTGTCGGTTACCTTTTCCATTTCTCGCGCGCTGGGCGTTTCCGCATCGTGTTCGCCGACAATCAACAAGGTTGGCACTGAATTGGTTTGCAGTTTTTCCGGGGAGACTTCCAGATTCGTGTAACCACGAATGACGGCTGCCAACGCCAGTGCGTCCTGACCGGCCATCAGCAGGTTGTTCAGTTGCTCGACCTGTGCTTCAGTCGCTCGTCCCGGTATGACGGCGCCGGGTTCACGCAACAGCACTTTCATGCCTTCACCCGTTTCCAGCGATTCAGCAAGTTTGATGTGGTCAAACTCACCGGGCACCCATCCTTCCGTTACGCCCATCCCGATACCGCCGAGGGTAACGGACAACAATCGATCTGGATGCTGTTCACGTAGCTTGTTGGCTACATCGGCGCCCATCGAATAACCGATGACGTGAGCCTTTTCAATTTGCAGATGATCGAGCAATCGAATCACATCCTCCACCATCACAGTCCCGTAAGCAGCCGGTTCATGGGGCTTGCCACTGGCACCGTGGCCACGTGCATCAAATGCGATTACTCGAAAATCCGCCTCGCACAACGCCGCTCGCAGTTCCGGTGAGTTCGAGGAATTACCCGTCATGCCGTGCATGACGACAACCGGTTCACCTTCGCCGTCAACCGCATAGGCAATTTCTACCCCGGCCGAATCGAACTGTTGTAACGCTTCATCCTGCTGAGAGTGCACGTGGCCGCGGCAGGCAAACCAGTACACGCCAATGAACAACAGGAACCGCCGCAAATTTTTTGTGTTCATGAGGCCACCGTGATTGCATGAGGTAACACCTGCCAATCTTATCGCGTGACGATACATTGTGCATGTCGTGACGCACCATTGTCCCGATACGATATTGTGCCAACAACTCAATGTTTGGAGTCAGAGTGATAGCCGTGCATCAGCTACCGGCATCCGTAGATACTGGCGTCGAGGCAAGCGCCAGATTGAACATCCAGTGAATACCGAATTGGTCAGTACATAGTCCGTAATACGAACCCCAAAAGGTCTTTTGCAGCGGCATGGTGATCTCACCGCCGGCGGCAAGTCGCGGAAACAACCGATCGGCCTGTTCTTTGGAGTCTGGACTAAAGGTAATGGCAAAATTGTCGCCGGAATTGATTTGTGTGTCGCAGGATGCGGCGTAATCAGAACCCATCAGGATCGAATCACCAATCCTGATCGACGTATGCATAATCAGGTCCGGCGGTTCGTCACCAAACATTTCGGGCGGACCATCCGAGTAACTTTGTCGGCAAATCTCCTCGGCACCAAACACCGCTTTGTAATGTTCGAACGCCTCGCGGCATTGTCCCTTGAAATAGAGATAAACTGAAAGTGACATGGATCCGCTTCTTTTTTTCGTTGCTACCCGCTTCAGCTATCTTTTTTTGAGAGCACTAACGGTTTCATCATACTCGTAAGTGGTCAACTCAAGTTGATGTTTCCAGGGATCGCAAAAATAGATGGAAAAGGCCAAACCATGGTCCTTGACAGAGTGCCGTGTCAGGACCTGATCATGTCGATCCCTTAGTTGCAGTTCCGGCAATTGGTCGAGGAAGTTCATGAATTGAGTCGCCCCAACGCGAAATGCCACCAGATGAAACCCGGTCCCTCGCTGTGATCCGACCGGATCACCGGAAAAAAGCGCCAGTTTGGTTCCGCCACCTTCCGTGGAGATCATCAAAGGCCCATCCGGATCGTTCGCCCAGTGTTCAAAGTCGGCAACCGCCTGAAGTCCAAGGACGTGTTGATACCACTGAGCCGCGGTGTGCCTGTCGGGAACGGTCAGTTCGACATGATCAATTTGGTGAACTCGAAATTTCATGAGGTCGGCCAACTTTCGGAGCAACAAATGGCTCAGGGTATACCGACGAGGGCTGCTGGTCACGCACTATTCAGGCAAGGCACGGCCAGGGCATGTGACTACTCGCCGGTACGATCGGGATGGATCGGGGGTTCGGGCAGGGACTCCAGCCACCGTTGCGCCCCGTCGAAATCCACGAATGAACTGGCCTGGGAGCCACGATTGTTGGCCACCATGGCGATAAAGGGCAGTGATCGATCTTCAGGTCGATGAACGACGGCGATCTGCAGGCCGCGCAATTCGTGCGGGACCTCCTTGCCGAGGTTGAACGAGTCCAGCGTGCCGGTTTCCGGCATTTGATCGCGGCCATCTACGATGACCTTGCTCACCTCATGTGTCCGGCAAAAAAGAGCGATTTCATGAAGATTCTGTCTGCGGTCAGAAATCGTGACGGGGCCTGACCAGTGAAACAGGGCAATGCGGGTGCCAGGGATAACACTAAATGAGGACTGACTCGCCTTGTTGGAGTCATCTGATGACACGTTGCGCCTTCGGTTCTGCCTGGAGGGAGGAACGTCGACCGGTTCATCGACAAATTCCAGGCCGATTATAGCGTGGTGGTGCGCAACACGTCCACGCGATTGTGATACTCAGCACGCGACGCAGTTTCCTGGATTTCGCGTCACGTTTTCATAGATGAATCAAAAAACCGTTTGTCACCAGTTATTGCTGCCACAACTGATACCTTGCTGTCCCAACCATTGGTGAACAAATGCAATTGCTTTTCCTTTCGTTCACCTTGCGTGCACCTTTGCCTTAAATGTTTAGTTCAACCACATCCTTGTCGTGAATGACGTAGTCGCCCTTTACTTGCGTTCCGTCGTGTACCTCGCTGCCCCACACCCGCGCCGACTTGAAGTTTTTTGCGACGTCTTTGTGGATCAAGTGCGCCAGATCGGCGACTGTCTGGCCGCGTGCCATTGTGAAAGGGGCGTCGAAGTCGGCCTGTTTCTTGTGCGGCAGCTTGGTGTACACACGTATGACATCCATCGATTCGTAGATCGCGTTACGGAGTTCCTCCATGCCGATGCCTTCCTGCGCAGAAACTTCAAAAGTTGGCAAGTCAAAATCAATGTACTCGCGAAAAAACTCGAGGTGATCGGCGGCGTCCGGCAAGTCCATTTTATTGCAAAGCAAAAACGCCCTGGTGTAGCTAATGCCAAAGTCCTCTTCGTCAGCACCGGATTCGCGACCCAGCCGCGACTTGGTGGCCGCGATCTGCTCCCAAACGTCACGCAACTGCTGGCCTCCGTCGTCGCTGCCCAGATCCAGCATCAATAGCACCAGATCCGCACCGCGTACCAGTTGCATGACAACCGGATCGTAAACGTCTGCCGTGATTGGCGGTGTATCGACCAGCTGCACGGTGACATCTTCCCACGGCATCATGCCCGGCTGGGGTTCCCGTGTGGAAAACGGATACTCGGCGATCTCCGGTTTGGCATTGGTAAAGCTGGCCAGTAACTGACTCTTGCCACTGTTCGGTCCGCCAATGATCACGGCACGACCGGCGCCCTGACGAGGCAAACGAAAGCCCCGTTTGCCACTGCCGGCTTTGGGCGAAGCCAGCTCTTTCTTGACTTTGCTGATTTTCTGTTTCAGCTCGGCCTGCATCTTGTCGGTGCCCTTGTGCTTGGGCAACTCCTTCAACATGATCTGCAGGCAATCCAGCTCTTCCTGCGGTGAACTGGCCTGGCGATAGGCCTTTTCGGCCTTGTGATATTGCTGGGTGAGATTGGCAGGCATGGAGTAACAACTAACCTGAGCGTGTCGCAGCGGCTAACGACGATTCCGACGTATCGGATTCGACATCTGAAGAGTCAATTTTTGCCGGATTCAGGGTATTCGGCAAGCGAGCCTGTCCCAAGCCACCTGGAAGGCGGCGCGCAAAAAAACTGCCCGGGGGGACCGGGCAGTTTTGGGTCAGGGGGGATGTCAAAAAAAGTCGTTTTGCCTAGCGGCCGTCTGTCCGCCAGCCTTCGTTGACTCGCGGACGCGATACGTCGCGGACAGGAACGTCGTCGATCGAACCGACGTGCTCGCGCGGAGCCGGTCGTTCCAGAGCGGCAGGCGTGTGCAACGCGGGTTCTTCGTGGCTGGCCAGTCGAACTGGCGAATAGTTCCAGCGTTCAACCGACGGGGCACTAGCCGACTTGTTGAACGGATTCAGTAATTGCGGAGCATTGTTATTCCAGCGAGCCGCAGGATTGGGGTCCTGAATCGGCGTGATGTTCATGGTCGTAACCGGTTGTGTCGGCTGAATTTGGGTCGGCCATGTCGTGCTGGAACTCGATTCATTCAGGATGATCGGGGGTCGCTGGGTTTCGACAGGTGCCAAAGTCGGTTGTTGGTCAGCAGCGTTGGGCGTCGATTGGTAGTACGGTGCATACGTCGTGCCCGGGGTGACGGTTGTCGTCGGAGCGGTCACGACGGGCGTGCCAACCGACGGTACCGCGCAACCATTGCAACCGGCAGCAGGAGTCGCCACGACCGGAGAAGCCACGACTTGAGGTTGAACACCGAAACCCGTGCCACAGGCGGTACCACAGGGATTGCATCCGGTGTCACAGGGCATGGAAACTGGTGTCTGGAAACATTCCCGTCGGTAGACAGGTCGATAGGTCGTAAAGGGAACCTGTTTCATTCTCCAGCAAAATGTCGTGCAGGGGCGATTGCAGGTAGTGGTGCAACCGGTGCAGGGATCGACAGTTGATGTCTGGCGATACTGGGTCACAGGAACTCGTTCCCAGCACGTGCGATAAGACGTGCAGGGCACATAGTTGACCACGGTTCGACAGCAAGTTTGCTGACAGGTCACGGCCGGTGCGAAGCATTGCTGGGCTGGCCGACAACAATTTGTAAGTCCACAACCGCCGCCGGTGCCGCAGCCACCGCGTAGCCAATCCAGCAATGGTCCGGCCTCGGCTGATGCATTCCAGACGAGTTGGCTGGCTGCCAGCATCGAGAAAATGAATAAGGTCTTTGCGCGTAACATGTGTTGACTCCGGGCGGGGGCCAGTCCGTTCTGATCAATGGTTTGTATTAAGGGGACGCTGCACGATCGACAACGCAAAGGTGTACCTTGTGCGTATACGTCGATACTGAGCGGTGTTGAAAGGTAGGACAGAACAGGCCAGCCGGAAAGAAAAAATCCGGGTAATTCCGGAATCAATACGCTACATAGCACCGGGTTATACGGTCAGGAAAATCTGGTGAATCTGGCTGGAATAACCTGGTTCCGGGAAATCAGATGTGCTCCGCCTGCCTTTACGGATCAGGCAGAATACAACGATTGTCCGAATCGCGTAGCACATGCGTGCTAATTGCGGTTTCAACTCCCTTTGCGGTCCGGCTGTCCATCGGTTCGTACGCAAGGATTCGCCAAGCGGTTCAATCGGTCAAGAGAATGGATGGTGATTCCAGTATTGCAACGACAACACACCCGGTTTGCATGAGACTCGGCGATTGATAGCTTGATACCGGCAGTACCGGTCACTTCTGATTACAAAAAACGCAACCGCCCGACTCGGCGACTTGTGCCCGAACTGCCTCAGCTAAAACTCGCTTCGCAATTTTGTTCGCAATAACCAACTGTCCATGTTCATCGTGTTTGAAGGTATTGATGGATCCGGCAAATCAACGCAACTGGAGATGTGCCAGACCTGGCTCGAATCCTTGTCGCGAGCAGTCACGGTTTGTCGCGACCCGGGAAGTACTGAACTTGGTAACAGACTTCGCGAGATTCTGTTGCAGCGCAGCGAACTGCGTGTCTGCTACCCGGCTGAGATGTTTTTATTTATGTCGGCCCGGGCCCAGTTGATGGCGGAAGTGGTTTTGCCAGCGCTCCAGCGCAACGAAATGGTTCTTTGCGATCGCTTTCTGTTGTCGACGGTCGTCTATCAGGGGCATGCGGGAGAGCTGGTTCCCGAGGTAATCCGGGAAATTGGCCAGTCGGCGACGCTAGGGCGTAACCCGGATTTGACTTTGGTCTTCGACGCTCCGTTGGAAATTACGATGCGACGCGTTGGCAGCACTCGCGATCGAATGGAATCACGTGGCGAGGAATACTTTGCGAGTGTTCGACGGGGTTTCCTCGACGAGGCCGCTCGCGATGATTCGGTCCGGATCATTGACGGCGGTGGTGATCCGCAGGATATTCACCGGGAAGTTCGCGAGGTAATTCAAACCTTACTCGACCAGACCCCGGCCAATTAATGAGTGCTTCCCCAATCGTTGGCCATGAATCTGTCCTGCAGCGATTTGCACATTGGCTGGGCCACGGTCGGCTGGCCGGTACCTGGTTGCTGGCTGGACCCGAAGGAATCGGCAAGCGGCTGGTGGCTACCCATATTGCCAGATGCCTGCTGTGTGAGGAGACGGCTCCGGAGGAACTGGCTGCCTGTGGCACGTGTCCGGCGTGTCAACAAGTGGACGCCGGAACTCACCCCGATCTGCTGGTTGTTGAACGTCCAGTCGACAAGAACCAGATCCCGGTGGAATTGTTGATCGGTTCCCGTGAACAGCGGATGCGTGCCGGTTTGTGCCATGACATTGCTCTCAAGCCATATTATGGCGGTCGCCGTATCGCCATCATCGACGATGCGGATTTCCTGAACCAGGAAGGCGCCAACTGTTTGCTCAAGACGCTGGAAGAGCCGCCATCGTCCGCCGTCATTTTCCTGATTTGCAGTAACGAACAGCGGCAATTGCCCACCATCCGTTCACGTAGCCAGGTCGTGCGCTTTCGCCCGCTCTCGCCACAACAAGTCGAGCAGATTTTGTCCGCGCAGTCATTGCCCGAAGACGGACCTTCCCTGAGCGACCTGGCACACGCCAGCGATGGCAGTTTGAAAATGGCGACTCGACTGGCGGACCCGGAAACGTTCGATTTTCGCCGCGCATGGTACGAGCAACTGGCTGGACTTGATCCCGGCGCGGATGACTTTGCAGAATCCATTACGGCCTTTGTTGACGGCGCAGGCAAGGAGGCGGCAGCCAAACGAGATCGATTGCGGTTGCTGGCGGATCTGGGGTCCCGGTTTTTCCGCAATGTGATGTTTGCGATGTGCGGGCAATCGGTCCGCGGCGATCAGGTGATGCAAACAAATGTTCAACACGCAGCCAATGCGTGGCCGGGTGTCGCGGAAGCAGCGGCGGGATGCGTAGAACGCTGCGAAGCGGTTCGCGAGCAAGTCGCAGCGAACGCCAATCAGGCATTGGTGATTGAGAGTTTGTTGTCTGACCTCGGTCGTATCATTCGAGCAGAGGTCCTGGTCTAACCGAAAGGATTGGAATGCATCGGATCGTTTGGGCCTTGATCGTGCTGGCGACTGGTTGGCCCTGTTGCACATCAAATGCGCAGGACGACGCGTCTCCGGAGCGATGGCCGGTTGTGTTTCAGTCGGACTTTTCCCGGATTAACCGGGCTTGGGAATCGCTTGATCCGGACAGCTGGAAAGTCGAAGACGGTCGGTTGCAGCTGTTTCAAAAGGCCAGCGATTACTCACCGCCATTCCGCAGCCCGCTGCACATTACCCTGCTCCGCACGCCCAGCGTTGCAGATTTCGTAATGGATGTACGTGTGCGGAGCACCCACGAACACTACAACCACCGCGATGTGTGTCTGTTCTTTGGGTATCAGGACCCGTCGCGGTACTACTACGTGCATCTCGGACAACAAACGGATCCCCGGGCCAACCAGATCTTCATTGTCAACGAAGCCGATCGCACAAAAATATCGTTGACCACCACCGAGGGCACGCCATGGGACGAGGACTGGCATCATGTCCGTCTGGTCCGCGATTCCCGTTCAGGCGATATCCGTGTCTACTTTGATGACATGCAAACTCCCGTCATGACGGCCAACGATCGGACGTTTGTGACAGGTCGTGTGGGCCTGGGTTCGTTTGATGACACCGCAGACTTTGACGATCTGTCGATACGTTCACCTCAGTCGACAATAAACTTGTCCGATTCCGTTCCAGCAACCAATCATGCGGGACCTGTGGCAATGAGCCTGCCTGCCAGTGTGATGCCCTGCCGCCCGGTTTGTTGCTGCTGCTGCTTCGGTCGGTGCTGCGGAATCAGGTCGCGGTGGCGTGGCTGGTGTCGCTAAATGTTTGTCGCAGCTGCGGCAGCTGGCTGAACTCCCGAAGAAAGGACCGCATGGCCCGCGCGCGGTGGCTAAGTACCGACTTGACGGTGTCGCCCAGCTCGGCAAATGTCAGATGGTATTCCTGCAGCTCAAAATACGGATCGTATCCGAATCCTGCATCGCCGCGGGGCTCGAGCACGATGCGTCCACGGCAGGTTTCTTCGACGTCGATAACCACAATACCTGACGGATCCGACAACGACATGTGGCAGGTATAGTGAGCGGTTCGCCGGTCGAGTGGAACGCTGGCCAGCATGTCAACCAGTTTCGCGTTGTTGTCTTGATCGGTTGCTTCTGCGCCGGCGAAACGGCTGGAATACACCCCGGGCTGGCCCTGCAAGGCGTCGACCGACAGGCCGCTGTCTTCGCCCATCACCCACGCGTTCAGATGCTGCGCCTGTACGGTCGCTTTCAAAGCAGCGTTTTCGGCGAAAGTGCTGCCCGTTTCCTCTACCTCCAGCGCGTTCCCGATGTCATCCAGTGTCATGACCTCGATGGGCAGGCCTGCAAGTAACAGACTCAGCTCCCGCCGTTTCTTTTGGTTGTGTGTGCCCAGCACAAGTTGAAATTTGTCAGCCATGCCTGCAAATGAGTTATGTGTGATTTGTGAAGCGAGGGCCTCCAGGCATGTTGAATATTTGCAACACGCCACGCCCGTTCTTTCGCGATTCGCGTGAAAAAACGGGTGTCCAGAGCCCGGTACGGCAGTTGCCCTTTCGGATGGCATTATGATACAGCAGCTGTTGTCGACGAAAACTCCCGTTACGGAACTGGTCTTTCCCGCCGGATTTCAGCTTGCGCCGCGACAGCATCCTCAACCAGATCTGCCTTCACTGGATTTTGAAACGGTGGTGATCCGGGATTGGGCGGAACTTCGCCAGCGTTTACCGCAGTGGCAACGGTTGGTCGAAACGGCCATCGAGCCCAATGCATACTACGAACCACAGTTCCTGTTGCCTGCCCTGGAACATCTGGCCAGTCGTCGCGTCAGCGTATTGGTTGTTGAAGCGCCAATTCGGGTTCGACCGGACGACCGTCGAGTGATATGCGGTCTGTTTCCGCTGGAATCCAAAAGGACGTTACGCGGTTTTCCGGTATCAACTTCTGAAATGTGGCAACACCCGCATTGTTTCCTGACAACTCCGCTGGTACGTCGCGATGTCGCACAGCCGGTAATTAACGCGTTTGTCGACTGGCATGCCTGTCAACGAAATCGCTTGTTGCACATCCCTTCATTGGGCAGCGCGGGAATGTTGGACAATCTGCTGACCGAAAACCTTTACCAAAAGCAAATGCCGCGAATGGTCAGGGACCGTCATACAAGAGCAGTGGCACTTCGTCGCAGCACCGCTGGAGAGGCATTCAAGGCCGGTATCTCGCGCAAACGTCGTCACGAACTCAAGCGTCGTCATCGCCAACTGGAAAAGCTGGGGCGCGTCACCAGTGAAATATTCGAGCCGGAAATGGATTTGGTGGAGTGGATCGAACAGTTTTTGCGTCTCGAGGCCAGCGGTTGGAAAGGCCGCGCTCAAACGGCCATAGGGCAACTGAGCGACCAGAGGAATTTCTTTGAATGCATGATTGGTCAAGCGGCTGCAGCCGACCGCTTGTCGATGCTGCGACTCAAACTGGATGAAACCACCATCGCCATCAAAATTAACCTGCTGTCCGACGGCGGAGCATTTTGCTTCAAGATTGCGTACGACGAACGCTATGCAGAGTACTCACCCGGCGTTCTGCTGGAACTGGAAACGATCAACTGGCTCCATGACCAGCCTGATTCATTGTGCTGGCTGGATTCCTGTGCTACGGCCGATCATCCCATGATCAATTCGGTGTGGGCTGATCGTCGCAACATCGAATCCGTGATTATTCCATCGCGTCGATGGGGTGCAGCGCTGGCTGCCGCCATGGTACCGGCGTTGCGGGTCACCAAACAATCCATGCGACATGCGCTAATTCAGCCTCGTTCCATTCTCTCCCGGAGAAAATAATGATTGCCAAAGTCCCTGCCACCGCCGATCACCGCACGTTTATGGGCCGCCTGAGTCCCGGAGCGTTTGCGGTCAACTTTAACCGCCAGCCTTTCGTCATTCAGCATGAATTGGAAGATCACGAGCTGTTTGATCTGGGCGCACTGGTTGATTTGTCCCGTCAGTTGCCGGCCACCAGTGTGGAATACAACTCCGGTGACTTGCCGGTATCGCAGGACCCGGACCGCACGCCCATGAACGGTCTATCCCACGACGAGACAATTCGCCGGATTCAGGAATGCCGCAGCTGGCTGGTGCTGAAAAACGTCGAGCAGCATCCGGCGTACTGCCGATTGCTGGATCAGTGTCTGGACGAAATCCAGAGTGTGAGCGAGAAGATTGCTCCGGGGATGACTCAACGTGAAGGATTTATTTTCATTTCCTCGCCGGGTAGCGTGACGCCTTACCACATCGATCCCGAGAACAACTTCCTGTTGCAAGTTCGCGGGCAGAAGCAGGTTCATATGTACGACCCGCTGGATCGCGAAGTGATCAGTGAACAGGCCATTGAGGACTTCTTTGCCGGTGCTCATCGCAACCTGGAATTCCACGAGGCGCTGCATGGTCGGGGGCACTGGTTTAACTTGAAACCAGGTCAGGCCCTGCACTTCCCGGTCGTGGCACCGCACTGGGTCCAGAACGGTGATCAGGTATCGGTGTCGTTCAGCATCACGTTTCAAACCGACGATTCAATGCGTCGGCAGACCTTGCACCGGTTTAATCGCCGCATGCGACGCTGGGGGCTGACGCCGACTCCTGTCGGTTTCAATGCGGTACGTGACAACGCCAAATACTTTTTGGTCAATGCCGTGCGGCAGAGTTCACGTGTATGGCGGTGGCAAAAAAGCGAGGCGCGGTAGCGACGTCTGGAAGTCACTCCATACGCGGAGTGCCGTGATTCTTGAACAGCATTTCCTCAGCCTTTTCCTTGTAGCGCATATCGCCCGTGCCGGCTAAAGCGCGCTGATAGGTAATGCTGAGTGCCGCAATGTTGAAGGCATCGTCGGGTTCCAGTTCCACAGCCCGCTCACCATGCTCGACAGACTTTTCGTAGTCCTGTGTATGGTGATAAAGCACGGCCAGTCCGAGATGAGCCCGAACGAATTTTGGATCCTTCTCAATTAGCTCGATTAGTTTGGAGATCGCTTCTTCGTACTTTCCTTCGCCGCGAAGCTGATCCGCCTGATTTTCCAGTTCAATAATTTCCGACATGAGAAATCCTGTTGAAAAGCGGGGCGCCATGGGTCAAAAGGGTGCCCCCGAAAAGATATTATCTGACGCGTAATGAAAATCAAACGCGTGTTAAGTGATCATGGCAAATTTTTTGCTGCCAGGCCTCTGAGCCTATTTTTGGTGGTTTTTACCCGAATTGTGCAAAGCCGCCTGGGCCGCCGCGAGGCGGGCTATGGGGACGCGAAACGGAGAGCAACTGACATAGTCGAGTCCCACACGGTGACAAAACTCGATCGAGTCCGGATCCCCGCCGTGTTCCCCGCAAATACCGATCTTTAGTTTCGGTTTGCACTGGCGACCTTTTTCGACGCCGCACTCTACAAGCTGGCCAACGCCCGTCTGGTCAATCGAGACAAACGGATCCACGGGCAGGACACCTTGTTCAAGATAATCAGGCAGGAATCCACTGATGTCATCCCGGCTGTAGCCAAACGCCATTTGCGTCAGGTCATTGGTTCCAAAACTGAAGAAGTCAGCATACTCGGCGATTTCATCAGCGGTCAGAGCTGCCCGCGGAATTTCAATCATCGTGCCGATGATGATGTTCAGCTTGCCTTTGACCTTTTTGGCCTTGATCACGCCGGAGATAGTCTCTTCGGTCAGGTGCCGCAGGATGCCCAGTTCCTTGCGGGTACCCACCAGCGGAATCATGATTTCCGCCTGGGTATCGATGTTCTTCGCCTTGCACCGAATAACGGCTTCGGTAATGGCGGTCACCTGCATCTCCAGGATTTCCGGATAGGTAACGCTCAAGCGGCAACCGCGGTGACCCAGCATTGGATTAAGTTCATGCAACTGCTTGACTCGTCGCTTGACTTGCGCGACCGAGACGCCGAGTTCTGCTGCCAGAACTTTCTGGGCTGAAGGATCATGAGGCAGGAACTCATGCAGTGGCGGGTCCAGCAGCCGAATCGTAACCGGCAGCCCCTTCATCGCACGAAAAATTCCTTCAAAGTCGCGACGTTGCACCGGCAATAATTTTTTCAGGGCCTTGCGACGCGCAGGCTCATCCTCGGCCAGAATCATCTGTCGCATGGAACTGATACGATCTTCTTCAAAGAACATATGTTCTGTGCGGCACAGGCCAATTCCTTCGGCACCAAATTCGCGGGCCTTCTTGGCGTCCGCCGGGGTGTCGGCGTTGGTGCGAACTTTCATCGTGCGAAACTTGTCGGCCCATTTCATGACTGTCGTAAAGTCTCCCGACAGTTTGGGCTGGGACGTGGTGAGCGCACCGAGGATGACTTCGCCAGTCGATCCGTCGATTGAAATCGTGTCTTTCCAGGTCAATGTGGTACCGTCGACCTTGATGTTGCGGGCAGTCTCGTGGATTTCAATGTCGCCCGCGCCTGCGACACAACAACGGCCCCAGCCACGAGCGACCACGGCAGCGTGACTGGTCATTCCGCCCGTGCTCGTCAGGATACCAGCGGCACAATGCATTCCCTCGATGTCTTCCGGGCTCGTTTCTGTTCGTACAAGAATCACTGTTTCGCCAGCGTCAGTTCGTTTGACGGCCTCGTCAGCGCTAAAGGCCAGACGACCGACGGCTGCGCCGGGCGACGCCGGCAGACCTTTGGTCAACACGTGCGATTGTTTCTTGGCAGCTGAATCAAAGCTCGGCAGCAACAACTGAGTCAGGTCATTGGCGGGAATCCGCAAGATGGCTTCGCGTTGCGTAATGCGTTTTTCCTTCACCATATCGCAAGCGATTTTCACGGCGGCGCCACCAGTGCGTTTGCCGGTACGCGTCTGCAGCATAAACAATTTGCCACGTTCAATCGTGAACTCGATATCCTGCATGTCCCGGTAGTGGTCCTCCAGCGTCTTTTTGATCGTCAAAAGTTCCTTATGCACCTTGCGGTTCCAGCGTGGCATTTCGCTGACAGGCTGCGGCGTACGAATGCCCGCCACGACATCTTCACCCTG
>JBPCVB010000114.1:0-2501 GCA_051010855.1 Pirellulaceae bacterium
GCGAAAACCACGTGGCGAGCGTGACTGTCCAACATTCGCCCCGCCACGTCGATCGTGTTGTCATCCAGCTGTTGCATTCTTGCCAGGGTCAACATTGCCTTGGCACGAATTTCATCATCGCGGAGCGTCACCAGCATCCGCAGTTCCTCGACGGTTGGATCGCTGTCCATCTGCAGGCGATCGATGGCAGCAAGCGAATGAAGTTGCATGATTCGATCGCCCGACTTCAGGTGATGCAGTAACGGGTTTTCCACCTGCGACCGGTTTGCGTCGTTACATTCCAGGTGTCGCATGGCAATGATCTTTGCAGATTTCGATTTGCCGGAGACTTCCTGCAACCAGTCATGCGGTGACCGTCCAGCCAGGGATTGCGTCGTCGACGGCTGGAAGAAACAGTCGTTGGTGCGAAACAGGTATTTCAGCGTTTTCCGCATCGGCTTTCTGACGTCGCCTGGCAAGTCATTGGTCCATTCGGGATCCTTGTCACCGCGAATCCACGCTGCAACGGCGCTGACGTAAGCCAATCCATGATTGTCAAGAAAGGGGCGTGGAATCGTTTCCCATTGGGTTGAATCCCAAAAATTGCCGCCCTGGTTAACAAAGCCAAGATTGCTCTGCAGCAGGCCCAGCCCGGTCATGAAGACTGCCATATCAACCAGTTCGGGAAAATACGCATACTCAAAACCGTTCTGAACCAGCAAGTCGCAAACAATACGGTTGATCAGCGTGGCCGTGGTCAGGACCGGTTCTCGCTCCAGTTCTGTATTAAGAATGATGGTGCGTTTTTCAGGATCGTATTTGCCCGGCAGACTGCCGAGTCCTTCGCAGGAGCCACCACCTCAGCCGCCACCTCCGACCTTCTGCAGCATTTCGGGAATCACCTGCAGCTTCAATTCGCCCACCGGGTGGGACAGGTGTTTCCCGACAACCTCCTTCAATTCCTTAGGCGATTGGCCTGACTGGCTTAACTCCATCAGTGAGTTGAGGCGGAACACAGGAAGCTGGAAGCGTTCCCTTCCAATGCAATCGGCGACTTGTTGCAAGTGAAATTCGATTCTCGACTTTTCCGCATCGGGCAAGTTCGGCCCGGAATTAAACAATGCCATAACTGATCATCACTGGTGGTTTTGACGGCGCAGGATTACCTGAGCATACATGATTCGCTTCGCCAACACAGCGTCATTTTTGTCGTGGCCGTATCCGTAAATTTCGACGGGGCGGGACTAGAAATCGGCCTGGATGATCTCTCCGCCGGCGATCGTGCCCATGTCGCGCCATACCTGCAGCGAAATGGTGTCCGAAATGGTCCGTGTTGAGCCGTCCAGAAAACCCGTCGTAATCAAGCCGCCGGCGTGGTGGCTACGCGAGGTGATCGCGGCGTAGGAGACCTGATCGTCCTTCTTGCCTTCCTGCACGGAATTGAAATCGATGTCGTATTGGTTGCCTTCGAATTCGTACAGCACTTCGGTGTTTGGCGTGAACACAGTGGTAAAGCCCGAATGATGCACACGACCATCGCACCATTCCGTGTGACCAGTGTTTTTGTGCAGGCTGGTTCCCAGTTTGGTCTGACCTGTGAAACCCATGAATGCGGCGGGGTCGGCGGGCGGGAGGGGACCAGGGTTTTCGGTGTTGCGAATGTACGAGGTGAACGCCTTGACTTCCGACAGGCACAACGTGTTGCTTTGTCCGTCACGCACTTCGGCGAACCGCACCCGGCTGTTGACATAGAATGGGCCGTCTCCACGATCGCCATTTACCGGGTCATACACCAGCCACGTGCCAAAATTGAAACCGTAGTTCTGTGGATAGACCCACGGGGCGCCGTTCTTCAGACGCACCGTGTCATTAACTTCGCTGGGACAAAGGTAAAGCGGGACACGCAATGTGGGAACTCCGGTGTCCACCTGAGCATCCCAGGCGACATTCAAATCCACTTGCGTGTAGGCATTGGACTGTTCACAAAAAGGCAGAAGACGACCGTGAATGGACCAGGATCCGTTGTTTCCAGTCAAGATGGTGCCGTGTTCAATTTCGAAACTGGCAGGCAAGTGTCGAAAAACCGCCGCATACCCTTGCGCGGAAATCCCGATTTGGCGAGCATTGTTGAGACAGGACGTTCGCCGCGCAGCTTCACGCACCGATTGCACGGCAGGCAATAACAGACTGATCAGAATGCCGATGATGGCGATCACCACCAGCAATTCCACAAGCGTAAATGCACTCTTTCTCATCACTTCCATGATACGCAGCCTATCGCCTGACGACTACCAGAGACCAGTTTGCCACGTTGTTTCCCGGCGTTTGTTACCGTTCGAAGCCACAGCAGTGAACGATTTGCCAGGCCAGATTGCACTTCAAGTGCCGGACCACCAGTGTCGTGGAACATCGTGGCGTGTGCCATAATGCCTGGCTGGCGTGCGAAAAAGCTCACCTTGCGGCAGCGGCGGGCAAAGTCGATGGGCATTTTGCGGAGATCAAGGGATTAACGACCATTTTCG
>JBPCVB010000115.1:0-3616 GCA_051010855.1 Pirellulaceae bacterium
AACTGTCACGCTTGTTATCTTGATCGGAACCCGAAGCGTAAGCGAGGGACATTCCTGCGAGGCCCAACGCAGGTTTTGAAGCACTACGCAAAAAAGGAAACCTCCTCGGGATCGAGGAGGCTTTCTGTTTGATGAAGTAGCCGGTATGGTTTCGCGGCTAGTTGCCCGAGTTGGCGGCGAACAGGGACAAGTCCTGAAAACTGCCGCGAGCTTGCGGGGAGCCTGTCGAGTCGCCCGTCGTTTCGTCAGCGGAAGTGCTGGTGGGCAATTCGCTTTCCATCGAGCTGCGATATTTCTTCAGGTACCAGGTGATTTCCGAAATATCGACGCCGTAACTGTAAAGCCGCGAATCGTTCGACAGTCCCTGGGAAATGCCAACCAGTCGGCCCTGGTCGTCGACCATCGGACCGCCGCTGTCACCGGGGTTGATGGGTGAGTCAGTTTCGAGCATTTGCATCTGGGTGTAACCAAAATCATAACGTGTCTTGCGATAGTAGTTTTGTCGCACCTTGCCGTAGGTATAGATCCACATGGCATCGCTGGCGCCGGGGTTACCGATCGAGTGCACATTCTGTCCGGGACGTGTAGGTTCGCCAATCTCAATGGCCACGATGTCTTCGGGAATGCGATCAAGTTTCAGAATCGCGATATCGCGAGCCTTGTCCGTCGCGACAACTTCAGCCCGAATGCCCAGTTCCTCCGCATCGGCCTGATACCACGATCGATCGCTAACTGCACGACCATCCAGCATCACCGGAAAGAAAACCTGCACGACCGGCAAGTCGGTCGTTACGTGATAGTTGGTAATGACCAGTTGCTCTTCACGATCGACCAGCACGCCTGTGCCGCGAGAATCGCCTGCGACAATCCAGGCGGTGGAACGAAGCGTCGTTTCGTAGGCGTTTTCGTTGGCGATTGCACTGCCGGTTCCCATGGCCATGGCCATCGTCAGGACGGCCAGCGTGGATGTGATAATACGGTTCATTGTTCGATTCCCTTGTCGGAGAGTTGATGTTGAGTGAGGTACTTGTAAAAGCGAAAAAAACAGGGTGTTTGTTACTGCACCTTCTCTCCTGAGTTTCGACCCGCACATAAAAAAACCTCTGGCCCTGTGACCAGAGGTCTTGAGTTCAATCTCGAAGCGTCCTGCGGATTAACTAGCTTCGCTCGACGCTCAGGTTCTGGTTGTTGACGACGAGGTTGAAGTGATTTCCATCGACAAATTGCAAGGCACCGTTGATTTCGTTGCCTTGTGCGTCCTGCATTTGCAGCGTGCCGCGATCGAGCTGGTAATTGCCAGTGATTGTCATGACTTCGCTGCCAGCGCGATTGATCATTTCAAAGCTGCCGTCGGCACGCAGGCTAATGACCATCGTGCCTTGGCCCATGGGAGCCGACCACGAACCGACGTGACGGGCGTTGGTCCAACTGGACGTGTCCCAGTTCGATACGGTTTCCGCAGCGACGAGAATGGCGTTGTTAACCATTTCGGCAACGGCGTCATCGGTGATTAGGCGGGCGTCCATGGCATCGATCAGGTGTATCAAACGGTTTTCTTTGGAGTAGCTGAAGAACTGGCTGCCGAAGCTGCCGCTCAATTCCAGCAATTCAAGAATCTTCTCGGCGTGATCGCCGGCGGTACCTGGGACCGTGGACAAACCGATGTCGATCCACATCTTGTTACCACTTTGAGTCATGCCTACCAGTGCGGGATAGGTAATATCGTCGCGTTCGACACTGATTTCGACCGAGCCGTCGTCACGGACTTCGACGATGGTGAAGCCCTTGCTGGATAGGATTCTCTGGATGTCGATCCGTCCATCTTGCGGGGCTTGTTGCTGTTGTTGTTGGGTTTGGGGAGCCGAACCGTTTTTGAAGAACGAATTCAAATTGCCCTGGGCATTAACAATACCAGGGGAAATCATGGCGGCTGCGAGTGCCGCAAACAGGAAAAAGCGTTGCATGACTGGGACCTTTCGTAAGGGGGTTGATGTCAGCGAGTGATTCAGGGGGTTGTTGAAATTCGGTCGTTGGCGATTGCCGTGACCGACAGGATTACAGCGAAAGAACCGGTCATGTTGTTACAAGACCCGGCCGTTTTCCGCCGGCGGGCTGTTAACAAAAAAAGCTGCCGCCAGACGGATCCGGCAGCAGCTTTACGGGGAGAGAGTTTCTTTTCGGCCCGGCTATTCGCTATCTTGAGAACATGGCGAATGGGTAAAAAAGGGCGGCATACCGATCTACCTTTCGCCAGCGGACATCGACCGGAAACCAGCGACCCTGTGGTGGAAACATCTGGTCCAGCAGCCCATTTTGCTTGGCGGTCAGGGCCAGCAGGTAATATTCGAGGGCTTCCTGCTTGTCGTAGGTTTCCAGCCGAACACCCCAATACGTGGTGTCGTAACCCACGAAAATAAATTGGACTTCTACGACCCAGTAATAACGGGGAATCGCGGTCATCACGTTGTTGACCACTTCCGCCTGAATGGACTGCAGCTGGTTGTTCATTTGATACGTGTATTGGGCGGAAGCCTGCCGAGCGGGGATCAGCACAGCAATGACAGCGCATACGGCGCCGAGTAAAAGCTTTTCTTTCATAGAAGAAGTCTCCGGGAGTTTTCGGTCTGGTTGTTTGAAGGGTTGAAGCTGTCAGCGGATTTTCCCGGGAAGTGTTACAGCTGTAAAAAATTTCACCGGAAATGGGGGCCTGGGCGGGGAAAATCGCGTTATTCGTGGCCGGTTGGTATATTTGAATCACCTGCCAATAGGCCCTTCCCACCACACGAGCTTTGCCATGATTCGTTTGACGATTTTGATTCCCGCGTTGTTATTTGGCGCCTTACTGGCCCAACAGGAGGAAGGCGGTCAGGACCAGACGACTCGCCGGCTGCAAAAGATCCGCGAGTACATCACCGAGGCGGGCACGGGATTCACTGACGAAGACTATGAATGGGCTGGCAAACGCATCACGGAAGCCCAGGTTTTGCTGGCCCGGGCCATGCGGGAAGGCAGCGAGGACTATCGCGAGCAGTTTGAGACCGAGCACCGCCGTATCGCCAAGGCGCACGAACTGCTGACCGCCCAGGGGATCGATTTGTCGGATTTGGAACCGATCCCCGAGCAACTGGGAGCAGGGCCAGAGGAAAGTGAAACTCCGATGGAAGGTGGCGAAGATTCGGGAACAGAAGAATCGCCCGCAGGAAGTGGCAACGGAAACGACAACCGGCAACCGGTCAGCTTCAAGGACCAGGTTAGACCACTTCTCGTGCAATATTGCGAACGGTGTCACGTGCGGGGATCGCGGGGTGACTTCAGCCTGCGTAGCTATGAAGTGCTGATGTCCGGCAAGGAAGACGGAACGCCTGTAATTGTGGCAGGCTCGCCGGACGAAAGCATTTTGTTTCAGCAAGTCGAGTCAGGCGAAATGCCACCGCGCGAGGACATCCAGCTCGCTGCCGACGAAGTATCCCTGATCAAACGCTGGATCGAACAAGGCGCTACCTTCGACGGCGAGGACCCGGCCGCCGACATCAACAAAAAAACCTTCCGCGACGCCGACCGCCCCAACCGCCAGGACCCCGACCGCCCGCGGAGCGGTGGATAACCAACAATAGGA
>JBPCVB010000116.1:0-4167 GCA_051010855.1 Pirellulaceae bacterium
CGTACCAGAAAACAAAACCACATTCGGTAAAGCCCTGAATGTCGTTTTGGGACTGACTCTGTATTACGCCCTGCGGACGGTTACCCCGATTGTTGCAGAAATGCTCCGCGAGACCGTGTTCTTCTGGCCCTGGCTCTTGCTGGTTTATGCCGCCTGGCCTTTGGTGATCTTCACGCTCACGCCATGGGTTACAGCCCGTATCCTGGCACCCAAAAAATCCTCAGCCAGCAAGAGGTAGTAGAGCAAAATCAGATGCACTATGCGTTTTTTTTGGTTCAGCAAGTTATCGCGCCATCGTTTACAGTCCTTCGACGAAAACAAAAAAAGCGAATCGCGCTGGCCGAGTGTTATCAGCCGGCATACCAAAAAGCTTGCGTATCGTTGCAAGAAGCGTGATACTGACTGGCCGCTGCCAATTGTCGTGACAAATTCCACATTTCTGAATACGCAAGAGAATCTGTAATGCACTTTGTCACGCTGCTTAAATTCACCAATCAGGGGCTGGCGGCCATCGGGGACACGACACTGCGGGCCCGCAAATTTCAGGAAATTGCTGCGGAAGCGGGCGTCAACGTGCGCGAAATGTTGTGGACCCAAGGCCGGTACGACGGCGTTGTGGTGTTTGATGCACAGGATGCCGAATCGGCTTCGGCCGCCATGCTGCACCTTTCATCCGACGGCTACGTGCAGACCGAAACCCTCATGGCCTTCGACAACGAGGCCATGGAACGGGTCATCGGCAAGACGAAATAATCGGCCACGTGAAGGTTCAGGAAAGAAAAAGGGACGCAGCTCAATGTCAGTGCGCTGTTTCCTCCGTCGTCCGCGAGGACGCAGGGGGGCGTGTTGCAACTTGAGTCGGGCGGCGGCCTGGCTGATCCAGCGCTTCCGAAGCCCAACATAGACTCTCTTTACGACTCAACTCACTCGGTAGTGCAAATATGAACCTGGACCAGGTCCGTGATGAAACGCCGGGCGTCGAGCATCGCATTCACCTGAATAACGCTGGCGCAGGTTTAATGCCACGGCCCGTGATTGATGCCATCAAAAACCATGTCGATTTGGAATCGCAAATCGGAGGATACGAAGCGGCTGCCGAGCGAACGGCCGAAATTGAACAGACGTATGACTCGGTCGCGAAGCTAATAAATACGGCATCTGAAAACATTGCCATTTGTGAAAACGCGACCGCCGCCTACGCACTGGTTCTTTCGTCATTAAACTTTCGGGAAGGCGATCTGATCCTCACAACGGATGACGACTACGTTTCCAATCAGCTGATGTTCCTTTCGCTTTCCCAGCGAACCAAGGTCGAGATCGTTCGTGCACCCTGCCTTTCCACCGGTGGAGCAGATGTTGGGGCGATGATCGAGATCATGGACCAGCGGCGACCGACCCTCGTCGCAGTGACTCACATCCCAACCAACTCTGGTTTGATCCAGCCAGTGGCCGAAATTGGACGGGCGTGCCGTGAACGAGAGATCTGGTATTTGGTCGATGGATGTCAATCCATTGGCCAGGTGCCTGTTGATGTCCAATCGATCGGTTGCGATTTCTATACCGCATCGTTTCGCAAGTTCCTTCGCGGACCACGCGGCATCGGTTTTATGTATGCGTCTGATCGGGTGCTTCATTCAAACCTGGCGCCATTGTTTCCGGACCTTCGAAGTGCCGATTGGACCGATGCCAATTTGTTTCAGATTCAGAAAACAGCAAAGCGATTCGAAAACTGGGAGTTTCCATATGCGTTGGTTTTGGGAGCCGGGGCCTCGGTCGCCTACGCCTCGGAACTTGGCGTCGAAAATTGTAGCCGACGCGCTCTCAATCTGGCCGCAATCCTGCGACAGTCTCTGTTGAAATTCGACCAACGCGTTCGTGTTCTCGACGAGGGCAAGTCTCTGGGCGCCATTGTGACGCTAGGTCTTCCAGGCCATGCCGCAGACACAGTTAAAGCCGCCCTGGAATCGGAGCGCATCAACACTTCGATCAGCCTGCGGGGTTTCGCCGTGATCGATTTTGACAAGAAGGATGTCGATTGGGCGCTACGAGTATCACCGCACTATTACAACACCGAATCGGAAATCGAAACATTCATCAACGTGGTTCAGGAAATCGTTTCTCCGATTTCCCAGCGGCACTGATTGACACCGCTTTTCGGCGAGTCGAGAAACAATAGGCCGGGCAGGACTCGAACCCGCGACAAAGGGATTATGAGGCTCGAGTTATGAGCAACAGATTGTTGAGGCAACAAAAAAGGGGGCAGGCTACTTTGTTCATATTCTCAGCTCCAGTCAAGGAAGGTCTCGCGACCCGGGAACAAAACCGGCACTTCGCTATCAACGCTATTAATTAAGGGCTTCATCTCGTCAGACTCGTGGGATCATAGTCAACGCAAGACTCGCTTGCAAAATTACCGCCGCTCGGCAGCCGTCGAGGAACGAGGACAAACGTAAATTTTTTTGCCGTAGCACCGGACGTTGTAGTCTAACTCCTTCTTCGGTGTACGCTGTTTCGATGACGACGAGAGGGAGGAAGACTACCAGTTGGCCTTGCCTGCACAAACGGGGATAGTTGTGAGGTTTTGAGCAGCGTCGAAGAACCTGCTACCATCGACGTACTGGTGAAATGAAGCCGGTTGTTACTTCTCTCCAATTGATATGCACGCCGAGAACAGTGAGGGCCTCCCAGCTATGGACAAACAAAACGACTCCTTCCAGCCACAGTTTGCGGGGGTCACGCGCAGGTCACTCCTGCGAGGCGCATTGGCCATTTCGGCGGTCACCGCAGCTCCCTCCATCGCCACGGCGCACTCGTTGAAACAGGAAAGCGCGAGCGCTGACGAAGCCGCGGGCTTCACCAGGAAACTTGCGAAGTTCGTTTCGAGCATTCCCAGCGCTTCGATACCTGCGGAACAACTCGAGTACGCCAAGATCATCTTCCTTGATACGATCGGGTGCGCGGTTGCCTCGAGTTCGGAGCCCCTCGTGACCAGGCTCCTCGCGTTTTCGGACAAGATCGGCGGCGAGGAGCAAAGCCGGATGCTCATCGCGAACAAGAGTAGCCGATCGGCGACGCACGCTGCCCTCATCGGAGGCGCCGCTGCGCATGCCATGGATTTCGATGACACCACTTCGCGATTCTGGGGCCACCCCTCCGCCAGCATCGTGCCCAGCCTGATGGCCATTGCCGAAATGAAAGGGTCCACCGGCCGGGAGATCCTCGACGCCTACCTGATCGGGTTGGAGGCCAGCTTCGTAGTGGCCGATAGCGTGGGGGAGGCCATGTATGCCAGTGGATTCCACAACACCTCGTCCCTCGGCATCATCGCATCAGGCGCAGCTTGCGCGCGGCTGCTCGGACTGGATCAAGCGGGCGCCTCCGACGCGATCGCGGTGGCCGCCACGCAGGCCTTTGGCCTGAAACGGTCCTTTGGAACGATGTGCAAGCCTTTTCACGCCGGCCGGGCCGCGGAAGGAGCCGTAACGGCGGCCTTGCTGGCGGAGGATGGATTCACCGGCGCCGACGATATCTTTGAAGGACCCAATGGTCTGTTTGAAGCGTTCGGCGGGGAGGCAGACGTGATGCCACTCGCCTCCCTGGGGAAAAAATGGGGCGTCTACGACGTGTTGCAGAAGGCGCACGCGGCTTGCCAATGGACGCACTCCCCGATCAATGCCGCCGAGGCGCTCAAGCAAGAGCACAAGATCGACTTCAAGAACATCAAGTCAGTGGAGGTCCTCGCCTCGGAAATTGCTCTGAGTACCGCCGACGTGGTGGTGCCAGAGACTGGCCTCAAGGCCAAGTTCAGCGTGCCCTATGGCGTCGCGACCGCCCTCGTCACCGGCAAAACAGGCCTGGCTGCATTCACCGATGACGCGGTCAAGAATACCGAAATCCTGGACTTGATCAGCAAGATCACCACAGTGGCACACCCCAAGGCGGAAAAGTTCGAAGCCAAAGTGACGATCACGATGAATTCGGGCGAGACTTACGAGGCTTTCAACGATGTCTTCGGTCAATTCCCATCGTTGGAAGACAAGAGAAAGGTCGCCATGGAAAAGTACCTCGAGAACACCGCACCGATCCTCGGCGAAGCGAAGGTCAAGCGCGTCGCCGATGTGATCATGAGGCTGGAGACTGCCGGGAAGGCTTCGGAGATTCTAGACC
>JBPCVB010000117.1:0-3254 GCA_051010855.1 Pirellulaceae bacterium
GCCGTGGCCACCAGTCGCGCGCGTGCTCAATCGCGACGTACTGCTTTGGTCCATTACTCTAACGATCAACGGCCCATCGATGACGTGCAAACCGCACTGATCGACCGCATCTTCCAAATCAAGGACAAGTCCTGGGGCGAGATCGATCCGGAACTTTGGCAAAAGTTCCTTGGCGAAAAGTATGCTGCCGATCCCATCGTCGTTGGCTCGCCGGCCGATCCCCCCGATGATGCCGAACAGGATGAGAACCAGCAGGAACCACAACCCGCCGACAACGCAGAGGAAGGCGAGGAACAGACGGAGGGGGAAGGCGAAGCAACCGAAGAGCCACCGCCCGCACCTACCGATCCGGCTCACATAGCGTTTGACCGGTTTGCCCAGGCGATTCAGCAGGATACGTCGCTGGACTCACTGAAATTGGCCGTCGAAAACGCCTTTCTGACCGAAGTCAAAAACGGCTTGCTGGAAAACCTCGAACACGATTTCGGTGAAGGTAGTACCCAGGAGATCATGGTCCAGCTGGTAGGCAGTGATGTGGGGCAACAAGCGGTGCCGGTTAACAAGGTCCGGATTGGCGAAGTATCCGGCGCACTGTACGCACGCTTGAAGCTCAACCTCGATAACAGCGAAAACATTGAAAATCCGCGATTTGTCGCCGATCGAATTCATGACTGGCTGCGTCAAACGGGATTGCCTACGACGCTGAAGCTGGACAAGGCGGCCACCGAGCGATCGATGCGTCGCGCCGAAGTCAACACGCCGCCCGAATACAAGCTTTATTCACCTGGCAGCCCGCTGGAACGCCGCTCGATGACGGTCGAGGACGCTGACGTGATCACTGCAGGTCGACCACTGGACGACGAGGACATCCAGCTGCTACGCGCCGAGCACGAAGCCTACGTCGGAACCATGACGGTTTCTGAACGGTTCGTTTACTCGATGGCCAACTGGGGCATGTACCTGGCAGTATTCTCCCTGTTATGTGGCTACCTGTATTACCGGGATCGCACGCTGATCGATGACTTGCGCCAATTTGCGATGCTACTGGGTCTGATCCTGATCACGGTGGTGGTGGCGTGGATTCTGGCGATCAACGTACACTGGCGCGCCGAGATCATACCGATCTGCATGTTCGCGATGACAATCTCAATCGCCTACCACCGTGAGCTGGCCTTGTTACTGGCGGCTCTGGTTGCGCTGGTCTTTACCGCCGCGCATGGCTACGGTGTGAGCGAATTTGTCATTCTGACGGCGACCAGCTTTGTGGCGGCATTGTTGTGCGGCCGTATCCGCAGCCGTACCCGACTTGTCTACATCGGACTGATTTCGGCCGCTGTCGCGTTACCCACGACACTCGGTATCGGAACGATGACCGGACAGCCCCTGGGATCCGGATTGGTTCTCGACGGGATCTGGTTTGCCGGGGGCGCGTTACTGGCGGGCCTGTTCATGACCGCTTTGTTACCCTTTCTGGAACAGTGGTTTGGCATCGGCACCGATATTAGCCTGCTGGAACTCAGCGACGCCAACCATCCGCTGTTGAAACAGCTCGTACAACGTGCGCCGGGGACTTACAACCACAGCATCAATGTGGCGTCGATTTCCGAAGCGGCTGCCGAGGCCATTGGCGCTAATGGCCTGCTGTGTCGCGTGGGTGCGTATTTCCACGACATCGGCAAAATGCGAAAACCCGAGTACTTTGTGGAGAATCAGGGCTCGGACGGCAACAAGCACGATGACCTGGTCCCCACAATGAGTACCCTGGTGATTATTGCACATGTCAAGGATGGGGCAGAAATGGCCCGCAAACATCACTTGCCACAGCGTATCATTGATATGATTGAACAGCATCACGGAACAACGCTCGTCGAGTACTTTTACCTCCAGCAAACACGCAAGCAGGAAGGCGAATCAACCGACGTCGAAGAAGCTGATTTTCGTTACCCTGGTCCCAAGCCGCAAACGCGGGAAGCTGCGGTGATGATGCTGTCCGATTCGGTGGAAAGTGCCAGTCGTACACTGCGAGATCCAACGCCCGCACGTTTGGAAAACCTGGTGAAGAGCATCTCGAAAAAGAAACTGGATGACGGCCAGTTCGACCAGTGTGCATTGACGTTGCAGGAATTGAGAATCATCGAGAACAGTTTGATCAAGTCGCTCAACGCGATGTATCATGCCCGAGTCAAATACCCTGACCAGCAACAGCCCGCATAGTTTTCAAGGCGCCATCGAAATCAACCAGGCGGCCGATTTTGAAATCGACGAGCCTCTGATTTGTTCGATCATTTCCCGGATTCTCGGCGACGCAGGATTCCGCCGGGGCAGCGTCAGCATCGCCATCGTCGATGACCCCACTATTCATGAGCTCAATCGCCAGTATCTGCAACACGATTATGCCACCGACGTTTTGAGCTTTGTGCTGGACCGTGACGACACACGTGACTGGCTGGAAGGGGAGGTGATCGCCAGTTTTGAAACGGCGCGACAGATGGCAGCCGACTATGACTGGGCCCCCGCATCGGAGCTGTTACTTTACCTGATTCACGGAACACTCCATCTGACCGGATTGGAAGACGCTGGCGACGAACAGCGGCAGCAGATGCGTGAGGCCGAAAGCCGATACCTGTCACTGGCAGGCCTTGAACAACCGCCAGAAGAACCCGGGGAGGAACCAACAACGGTCGCATGACACCCGGCTTGTTACTGATCCTGACTTTTCTTTCGATCGCGGTAATGGCGACCTCCGCGACCGCTGCACAGGTATTGCAGGAATTCTGGCGTCACGAACTGGAAGATTATTGTCGGCGTCGAGGCCGACTCAGCTGGTTCACCCAAATCATCGAGTTGCGACGCGAATTGACGCTAGGCGCGCAAACGCTGCAAATGATCAGCATCGCAACCAGCGTCACCTGTGGATTCCTGTATTTCTTTTCCAGCCGTTCCATCGATGACGTGTCGGCATTCGCATTGCTCGGGCTGATCGGATTGTGGTCTCTAATTCTGCTGGCCGCCAATTGCTGGATCCCGTGGGGTGTATTGAGAATCGCGGCGCCGCAATTCCTGTTTGCCACATGGAGACTCTGGTGGCTGGTGTCACTGGCCCTGTCACCATTAATCGCCGGCGTGGAAGTCGTGTCTTCACTGTTTCAGCGTTTGTCCGGGCAACCGGAGGAGGAAGAGAACGAGGAAGAGAACTTTGAAGATGAAATCATGTCCATCGTTTCCGAGGGTGAACACGATGGATTGCTGGAAGC
>JBPCVB010000118.1:0-3030 GCA_051010855.1 Pirellulaceae bacterium
TGTCTGGACCGTCAACGACGCAATTGGCATGTCCTCAATGATTAGCAAGGGCGTTGATGCTCTGATTACCGACGAGCCTGCTCTGGCAAGGCAAGTTCTTCAGCAACGAGCTCAAATGACCGTACCCGAGCGACTGCTGGTCGAGCTGGCACAGATCTTTGGGGTATCGCCAAAGTTCGGCGAACAGTGATTGGTTGAGGGCCCTATGTTTGACTGGATTCACGAAAACGCAACGCTTTTCTGGTGGCTGACCGGGTTTTCCATTGTCGCGTTCGTGGGAACATTGGTGTTGATTCCGGTCCTCGTGGCGCGGATTCCGGACGATTACTTTCTGCCCGACCGCCATCGGCAGAAACAAGACGTTGTCCACCCGGTGATTCACCTGGTTTTGCTGGTTGCCAAAAATTTGCTGGGCGTCGTGCTGATCCTGATCGGGATTGTGATGCTGGTCGCGCCCGGTCAGGGACTGTTGACGATCCTGATCGGCATCCTGTTGATGGATTTTCCCGGCAAGTATCGATTGGAGCGTTGGCTAATTTCGCGTCCGCCAATCCACAAAAGCGTCAACTGGTTGCGGAAAAAATCGAAACGACCACCAATCAGGATCGAAACCGATCAAAGCGAAGGCTAATCAACCTGAACAACTCCGCATGATTAGTCGTCGGAATCGTCTTCCGCCTGAATCAACTCGACCAGTCCAAAAATGGTGTCCAGCTCTTCGGGGTTGGTCAAGCGGGCGAATTCCTCAAGCGGATGTTGGCGGGTGTCATCATCCAGGACACGAAAGGAGTTTTCGTTCAGCTTCATCAGCAATACATAGCTGTTGTTGCGACTCACTTTCAGTTCTTCAACAAACTCCGCGCGGCCATTGTCCGAATCCAGCCGTACAAGCACGTGAGTCTGACGCAGTTCGACAAACCGACCGTCTGCCAGCTCTGATTCCAGAGCCCGACAAAATGTGCCTCAGAACTTGTCGAACACGTAAACGAACAACGGCTTGCCGGTTTCATTGCAGGTTGTGACCGCCTCGTCATAGTCAGTCAAAAACGTGGATTCCACGTCCTCTTCGCTGACCTGGGCAACACAGCTGGTGTCGGTCCAGAAGAAGGCCAGCCCAATTGCCAGAATGAACTTCATCGCGTCACCTGTTGATCAAAACCACGAGAAGCGAGTGACAGGATTATACGACTCCGACGTGAGGGATTAAACAATAACACCGGGATGCAAATTGCCAGAAATAGTATCCACCGAAAAAAAACGCGGGCCGTGAATCAAATCACACTGGCTCGCGTTTTTGTTTGTGTTGTATTGGGCGCGACGCAGGTCTAGTTGCCCGCGATGAATCCGCTTACCTGCTGGACGCTGCGAGGCGATCCCTGGTAACGGCGAACAGTCCATTGCTCGTCCTGTTCCTTGTACTGAAACCGCATCAGTTGGGGGATCGAGGTGCCACGCATCAGCTTGCGGGCCAGGTCGGGGTTCGAATCGTAGTCGACATAGGTGTATTCGGTATTGGCCAGCACACCTGATCGTTCGACTTCCGGCAGCGTGTTGGTTTTCATTTGTACGCACGCTGGACACCAGTCGGCGCCCACGACGACAACCAGTGGAGTGCCGTTTTCTTCGGCGTTCTGTCTTGCCGTGCCAAATTCCTGAGGGCCCGCAGGGCTGACGACCATGGCGACCATGATGAGCGTGGCAGTTTTGATGAACATGAGTTTCTCCAATCGAGGGCGACGAAATCGGTGACTCATTCATCAAGCAGAACGGATGCCAATTACCAAATACGATCAAATGCCCGTGAAACCTGGGCAGCGTGTTGCCTTTTTGCAACATGCTGATTGAGAGGCGATTCAAACAAGCAGAAAAACCAGACTCAGGACAGCGCCACTGGCCAACAATGTGACCAGCAACAAACCGATGATGTCCTTGATGTTCAGGCCGGCGATGGTCAACAAGGGTACCGCCCAAAACGGTTGAAGCATGTTGGTCCAGGCATCGCCCCAGGCAACCGCCATGATGGTTTTTGGCAAGTCCGCTCCCAGTTCCTGAACCGCCGGAATAACAACCGGAGCTTGCACTGCCCACTGTCCTCCCCCGGACGGCACGAACAAATTGACAAGCCCCGCACTATAGAAAGTCATCAGGGGCAGCGTGTTGGCGGTTGAATTCTCCACAAAAAACTCGGACATTTGCTGCGCCAGTCCGGTTTTGACCAACAAGGCCATGATTCCCGCATACAACGGGTACTGAATCAGAATCGGAGCGATCTTTGGAACTGCTTCGGTCACCGACTTCATAAATGCGGATGGACTGCCGTGCAGCAACAGGCCGGCCATGAAGAAAATAAACATCACCGTATTGAGGTCCAGTTTGAACTGGTCGGACCGAATGATGCACGTTATATAAAACACGCCCATTCCGCCCAGCAACAGGGCGAGGACAAACGAGTTTTCCAGACATCCGCCTGACTTATTTGAATCACTCTTTTCCGGTGCGGTCGATTTCGGGACGGCACCCTGGGAGTTTTTTTCCTCGCCGACAAACCGCAACATTAACCAGTTCAACACCAGCAACAGCACGACAATGGATATCAGTGCCACGATGTTGACGGTGCCAAAGGTAGTTTGCGACAGAGGGACGGTGACGCCACCCATCGCGTCCTGGGTAATTTTGGCATCGGCTGTATTGGCCGTTAGCGGAATGGAACCTGACAGCCCCGCGTGCCAGACGAGAAAACCGCTGTAACTGCTGGCCACCAGCACGCGAAAGGGGACATGCGGCAAACGCTTGCCGACTTCCAGCGCCACCACGCCACCCACCACCAGACCGAATCCCCAATTAATCCACGAGGCGCTGATTGCGGCGGCCGTGCAAAACAAAACCGCTTGCGTTGGTGTGCGAATCAATCCAATCAGGCCGAGCAGAACCCATTGCACCGGACGCGACATGGCCACTACATAACCGCCAAGCAAAATCATGGCCATTTGCATGGTAAAGGCAGCCAGATCCCAGAACCCGCTGCCCCAG
>JBPCVB010000119.1:0-5056 GCA_051010855.1 Pirellulaceae bacterium
CCACAGATGACAGTGTCGATCTGCCTACTCGGGACGAATACCAGCAACTACTCGAGCAAGGCGACAGTCTGGTTGTCGTGCTGGCCAATCACGAGGAAGCCATGCGGGCCGAGGACATTGTCAAACACATGCGACATGTCAAAAGCCATCTGCACATGGTGCACGGCCATGAATTTCACGAACATCCATCGCGTGGCACAGGCGAACAGGCTTAAGTCGCGTTATGAAGGCGATGGTTTTGCGACAGACCGGTTTGCTGTCCGCTGACAGCAGGCCGTTGCAGTCGGTCGAGTTGCCGCGTCCGGTCCCTGGCCCGCGTGAAGTGCTAATCCGAGTCGCCGCTTGCGGTGTTTGCCATACAGAACTGGACGAAATTGAAGGACGCGCCACTCCACCACGTTTGCCCGTCGTGCCGGGGCACCAGGTTGTGGGAGCGATTGCAGAATTCGGCGATCAGGTCACCAAACATGACGTTGGCACGCGAGTGGGAGTTGGCTGGATTTGGTATTCCGACGGCTCAGCAGATGAAAATCTCAGCACGGAATTTCGGGCCACGGGACGCGATGCGGACGGTGGCTACGCAGACTACATGAAAGTCCACGAGGACTATGCGTACCCGATCCCAGATGCATTTTCGGATGAGCAGGCGGCGCCGCTATTGTGCGCTGGCAGTATCGGCTACCGCGCTTTGCGACTGACCGACCTGGAAAACGGACAAAGCCTGGGATTGACCGGCTTTGGAGGATCGGCGCACCTGGTGATTCAACTGGCGCAGCATATGTATCCCGAATCTCCGGTCTTTGTGTTTGCCCGCGATGAGCAATCGCAACAATTTGCGCGTGAAATGGGCGCCCAGTGGGCCGGTGACATCATCGCAACTGCCCCGCAACCGTTGCACGCGATCATCGACACGACTCCGGCCTGGACTCCGGTAGTCGAGGCACTGGGAAACCTGCGCGCCGGTGGTCGGCTTGTCATCAATGCGATTCGCAAGGAGGAATCGGACAAGGCTGCCTTGCTACGTCTGAACTACGAGACCCATTTGTGGATGGAACGCGAGATCAAGTCGGTTGCAAACATCACCGGGCGCGACATTGCCGAGTTTTTGCCGCTGGCAGCAAAAGTTCCGATCTTGCCTCGCACCGAAACGTATTCGCTGGAGGACGCGAATCGCGCATTGATCGAACTGAAACAAGGCAGGATTCCGGGTTCCAAGGTGCTTGTGATGGATAAATAACAGAGCTGAGTTCGACTCAGGACGCGTCTTCTGGTCCACCAAAGGGTGGTTCCTGATCCTTTGTTTCGTCATCGAAGGTAAACAGATCCAGAAAGCGGTCTTCGTATTCGCGGAAGACACCGAGTTCGTCCAGCAGCCGTTTCAGTTCGTACGCCTTGGAACGATCCAGTTCAGCTTCGCCAAATAACAAATCGAGTCGGGCCTGATCTTCTTCGGAAAGCTTCCCTACATCCAGCGGATCGGGCAAAAAGGTTTCTTCTTCACTCTCAGGGTGTTGGCCTGCCCGTTGTTCGAGGTGTTTCAGTTGACTGACGGCCTCGGTCAGGTGCTGCTGAATTCGATCGGCCTCCAGCACCAGTTCTGACAGATCAATTTCCAGGTCAGTCAACTTCGAGAACATTTGCAGGACATTTAAAGAGGCCTTGGGATACGGCACCCCGGCAAACATATGCGGCAGTTCACCGAGCAAACACCCACCCGACATATGGCGTTCGGCCGCCACGCCCAGCAAAATGCCATTCATCCCCGAGACGTTGCCGCCGGAAAGCAGGTGGACTTCCTTCTCGACCAATCGGCCCAGTGTTTCGTGGTCGATCGCGGCGGCCACCACGCGGCCCTGATCGGACAAACCAATATTGGTGGCAAACGCAGCAAAGGTCACAACTTTGGAAACCGCCATTTGCTGGGCGTAGTCGATCAGCTTGCGGCAAAAGTTGTAACGACCCAGGGGCGGCTGGGCTTCTCCGATAAACAGGATCATGTCGGGACCATCGCCCGGGTTCTTCCAGCCAAAGAACTGGCTTTTGGGATAGCGAAACGGCTGTACCAGGCCCTTGTTGACCGCCACATGATCGACATCGAACAACTCGGTCGCCTGATACTCGACGAGCATCTTCATTTCCAGTTTGGCCATCAGGTAATAGGCGGCCGTTAACGCCACGTGCCCCATCCCGGGCCACGCAGCCACCATGATCGGGCGTTCAAGATCGGAAGCTTGCATTGCAACTTTCCAAATTTCGTTTGTATTTGGTTTGTGAGTTGGTCAGGCGAGGCATTATCTCAGGTGCTACGCGGGGAATCAAATATTGGCAGTTGGACGTGTCGACTGACGAAATTTGATTCGGCCCTGCGCGAATTCGCTCGCAAACCTGAATTCGCTCGCAAACCTGAATTCGCTCACAAATTGGAATTCGCTCACAAATTGGTAACCTGGCAAAACCGCGTCGATTCGGGCAGCGGAAATCGTTGATCTGTTGATTCGCATGGCATTTCCTGGCAACCGGTATTGCGATTGCTGTAAAATCGACACGTATCGCCGACGAGATTCACTACCACCCCAATAGCGAGAACCGTCCGATGTTAGATCGATTCCTGCAAGCGGATTTGCGTAGTTTGCTGACCAGTCAAAACGCACCCTGCATCTCGATGTACCTGCCCACCGCCAAAACCGGAGCCGAGGTTCGCGAGGGTCGTATTCGACTCAAGAACCTGGCGAATCAGGCCGAGCAGCGATTGACCGGTCACTGGATGAGTGCGACAGATGCCGCGAGGTTTCTGCGGCCCGTCGCGGAATTGATCAATGACCCTGAATTCTGGCAGCACACCGATGAAGGGCTGGCGATGTTCCTGGACGCCAACCAGCTACGCCGCTGGCGCATCGATTGTCCGTTCAGGGAACAACTGGCGGTTTCCGATCAGTTTTTTGTCCAGCAGATCGTATCGGCTGCCAACGGCGATGACCGTTACTATGTGTTGGCGTTGGGCGAAAACGAAATTGCGCTGTTTGCGGCCAACAAGGCCACGATCGACAAAACCGAAGTCCCTGGTCTGCCCGAAAATATGGAGGAAGCCCTGAATCTTTCGTCCGTCGATCGCGGGTCGCAATCGCATGTAGCGTCGCCGTCCCTGCCCGGCAAACAGGGCTCGGTGTTTCATGGTCAGGGTGGCAAACCGGATCGATCGCGGGAAGATCTTGTGACCCTGTATCGCCAGGTAAACAAGGCGGTCGCCGATTTTCTAAACGGCCAGCAACGACCATTGATCCTGGCCGGCGTGGAAAGTCAGATGCCCGCCTATCGGCAAGTCAATTCGTATCCCCAACTGCTGGAACCGATTGTACCCGGCGCGCACGCCGAACGTTCACCGCACCTGCTGCTGGAAAAATCATGGCCCATCATGCGGGAATATCTCGACCAGAGACGCGAAAAGGCCCTCGATATCTGGCGGGCAAAGGCCGACACACCGGCGACGTCATCGGAAATCCGCGAAGTCGTGGCAGGCGCCTGTCAGGGACGTCTGGATCATCTGTTTTTCGATCGATCCCGTTCCGTATCCGGCCAATACGATCCGGCCAGTCAATCAATCCTCTACGAAGCCAAGACCGACGATCTTGATCTCGATCTGATCGAGCAGGCGATTACCCAGGCAGTATTGCACCGCACATCGGTGTTCTCGCTGCCTTCCGACGAGATGCCAAATGGCGCCCCGATGGTTGCTACGTTACGGTATTGATCACGTATCAGCTGTCAGCGATCACTGTTTTGATCGTAGTACTCGCCGCATTCGGCTTCGCGGCCTCGCACAATGCGGCGGCCACGCAACTTGCCAAATCGGGAAGTGATCACGGTCCACCGACCATGATTGCCGGATTGATCGTGATCCTCCAGATAGATCACCACCCAATCGTGCGTCGTGCCCATTTCGTGAGCTCGCGCGGTATTGGAGTACAACGCGGTGTAATGCCGGCCAAAGCGTTCGGTGTGCAGGATTGGCAACCACCGCTCACCGGCGGGATTGAAACGACGGGGTGCGATGCGGGGCAGTTTGTTCTGTTCAGACTTTCGCCGGTACTCATCGTCGATATCCAGTAACTCGGCGACCGGAATCCTGGCAGCCATTTCGTCGTCTTGTTGCTGCGTTTGGGTGGCAGCGGCTGGTTGTGCCAGGCGTCCCCGTGCGGACAGTGATTCACGCACTGCCCGCAAACGCTTTTCACCCATACCGGGCACATTTGCAAGGCGGCCGTCCCATGCCGCGGCCTGCAATTCGGCCAGCGATTCGATTCCCAGCGTTTCGTGAATCTTGTGCGCCATCACCGGACCGATATTGGGCACCGACGCGAAAGCCTGTTCCGCCACGCCTTCTCCACGCAAACGATCGAGCAGCACCCAGCGACCACCGCCAATCATTTGTTCCAGTGCGCGGGAAATCGTATGACCGACGGCCGGCAAATCTTCCAGTCCTTCCCTGCCCTCCTCTTCGTAGATTTGCCAGACCGGACGCATCAGGTCACGCATTGTTTCAGCGGCCCGGCGATATGCCTCGACACGAAAACGGTTGGCACCTTGCTGGTTCAACAACTCGGCCACTTCCTCCAGCGCTTCCGCCATGACCTCGTTGTCAGGAGGAGCCTTGTGGTCATCTTTTGTTGAGTTGGTACGCCGGATCATGGTGCTTTGACTGGCAACGAATCTGCTTTTGTCGGAGTAGTTATTTAAATCCAGAGTTCCCGCAGTTCTTTGGGAAGGCACGCCTTGATGTCGTCGATTTCGCCTTCCGAAACATGACGGGCCAGAACCTTCATCACGCTGCGGCAAGTCGTCTCCGGATCCACGCCCGGGTCCCCGGAAAATCGGGCTGCGACCGGAGCGATAAATTCGGCAAGGCTGTGTTGCCTGTCAGGCACGGCTCGAGGGTTCCAGCCTTCAAAGTATATGCCCCGTATCAGGGTCGGCAATTGTGACGAAAGGTCAGTCGCTTCGTCGACTGGCAGCCGGTCACGCAAGCTGTGCAGAACAATCCGTAGAGCCGCATATGCGT
>JBPCVB010000120.1:0-6299 GCA_051010855.1 Pirellulaceae bacterium
CCGCAGTTGCCATGCGAACAAGCAGCGCCAAAACGATCCCGATCGACGATCGTGACGTCGCAACCCGCCTGAGAAAGGTTCCATGCGCTCATCGCGCCGATCACGCCACCGCCGACTACCACCACCCGCTCGCTCATCAGCGAATCCCCATGCAAAAGGGATCGGCCGGATCGAGCAGCAATGTGGATTCGCCACACACATGCGCCGCACCGCTGATCGATGGAACAATCTTGCCATCGTCGCCGGGACGGTAAGAGCATTCAAAGACGCTGCCAATGATACTTTCCTGCCGCCACGTCTCGCCGGGAGCCAGTTCGCCATCGGCAGCCAGGCATGCGAGTTTGGCGCTGGTGCCAGTTCCGCAGGGCGAGCGATCGTAGTCGCCGCTGGGGCAGAGAACAAAGTTTTTGCTGTGATTGTGCGGATCGTCGGGTGCGGCATACAGTTCGACGTGATCCACGAAATCGCCGTCCGCCCCAAGCACTCCCTGTTCCTTTAACGCCTCGCGAATCTCCCGGGTGACTCGAAGTAAGTGATCGGTGTTGTCCGCACGCAGCTGTTCGCTGGTTTGCCTGACCAGAAAGAACCAGTTGCCGCCCCAGGCAACGTCACCGGTCACCAGGCCATAGCCGGGAACGTCAACTTGGACATCCTTGTGCAAACGATAGCTGGGTATATTCTGAATCGTGACGCGATTATTGGTTGCCAGTTCGATGTTGACCAGGCCTACCGGGGTTTCGATGCGATGCGGACCCGGCTGGATACGACACAGATGCTGCAGCGTGACAACGGCGCCTATCGTCCCGTGACCACACATGCCGAGGTAGCCAGCTGTGTCAAAAAAGATGATGCCGGCAACGCATTCCGGGTTGGTTGGTCAACAGAAAAAACCGCCCACCAGCACATCCGAGCCGCGCGGCTCGTCGACCACGGCGCGACGAACATCGTCGAACTGGTCGCGAAAAATTGCCCGTCGTTCGGTCAATGGACCGCTGCCCAGGTCGGGACCGCCAGCGACGATGATGCGAGTTGGTTCGCCCCCGGTATGTGAATCAATGACCTGAATGCGTTTCATTCGATGGGGTCAGTTTGCAAAGAACGTGAAATAGAAGTATTTTGACCTGCCTGACAGTTTAACAGGCGGGAACCGTATCGCGACCGTAAGGTGGATTACGAGCATGACCATTCACAAAGTTTTGATTGCAGGCAGTTGGCGTGACTCGGATGCCACGGGAACTTTCCAGGCCGAGGATCCGCGGCTCAAGAAGACGTTGCCTGATGAGTATCCGGTCAGCCAATGGGAAGACTGTGACGAGGCCTTGGACGCAGCCGTCGACGCCTTCGAGCAACTGCGGCAAATGCCGGCAGAAAGGATTGCCGAGTTCCTGGAAGCCTACGCTGATCGAATCGAAGCTCGCTCGCAGGAAATTTGCGAACTCGCTTCGCAGGAAACCGCGTTGCCGGTCCAGCCGCGACTGGCATCCGGCGAACTGCCACGCACCACCGGCCAATTGCGGCAAGCCGCCGCCGCTGCCCGTTCCTCTAACTGGTGCCACCCAACAATCGACACCAAAGCCAACATCCGATCCTGTTTTGCCGCGATTGGACCGGTGGCGGTCTTTGGACCCAACAACTTTCCGCTGGCCTTTGGCAGTATCTCCGGTGGCGACTTCGCTGCCGCGATTGCTGCCGGCAATCCGGTGATCGCCAAAGGGCATCCGTTACACCCGGGTACCACTCGATTGCTGGCTGAAGAAGCACTGGAAGCGGTCAAGCAAACCGGCTTGCCGCAATCCACGGTTCAGTTGATATACCACATGGATTACGCCGACGGTGAACGCCTGGTCCGCGACTCGCGACTGGCTGCGGTCAGCTACACCGGCAGCCGCACGGCAGGTCTGAAGCTCAAGGCCGCCGCTGACTCGGTCGGTAAACCGATTTACCTGGAGATGTCCTCGGTTAATCCAGTGGTCGTGTTGCCCGGCGCGCTGGAAGAACGACTGGAAGAGATCGCTACTGGACTAAGCAACAGTTGCCTGATGGGCACTGGCCAGTTTTGTACCAATCCGGGTCTGGTGATCGTGGTCGAAGATGAAAAAGCGCGAGCATTCCAACGATCATTGGCCGACAAATTCGCGGCGGCTCCTGTTGGCACGTTGTTGTCCTCGGACGGGCAAGGTGGATTGTCGTCGGCAATCGACGCGTTGAAGCAGGCTGGTGCCGAGACGATTTGCGGTGCCAGTGCAGGTGGCGGGGCAGGGTACAGCTATGCCAACACCGTACTCCAGGCGAGCGGAGAACAGTTTCTTGCCAATCCCCAGGCACTGCAGGGCGAAGCGTTTGGCAATGCTACTTTGGTCGTCACTGCCTCATCAATCGCACAGGTGGTCGAGATGATCAAACAACTGGAAGGCAATCTTACCGGCTGTGTGTATTCGGCGACTGATGGCGGCGACGACGCAGCATACGACCAGCTCGCGCCACATCTGCGGCAGCGGGTAGGCCGTCTGTTAAATGACCAGGTACCAACAGGCGTGGCCGTTTGCCCGGCCATGAATCACGGAGGTCCTTTCCCGGCAACCGGTCACCCCGGTTTTACGGCAGTCGGAATTCCTGCTTCACTGATCCGATTCGCCATGCTGCAATGCTATGACAATGTGCGGCCACATCGATTACCGCCGGTGCTACAGGATGAGAACCGTGGTGATGTGTGGCGACTGATTGATGGCCAGTGGACGCAAGCCGATGTGGGCGCTCTTGCATCCGCATAAAGGCAGCTTTTTCAGCCAAATGGTCACTGGGTTTGAGGTTGGCCATAGATGCGTCGCATGTCGGGGGCTTCGGTGCACAGATAATGCACCCAGATATACGCGTGGTTGAACACCGCTGCGCACAAGGCCGCCAATGATCCCCACCAAAATACGGGGACCCACAGAATCAGGAATCCGTAAACATACATTCCATTGGAAGTGAATCGAAAGATACCCCGATTCACCAGCGGCTTGTGACGATAGGCTTTGTCAAAATGGTCGGCCCCAACGGCTCGTCGATAACCGAAGTATCGCTCGACGGAATAAAAGGTGTACAAGGCAGGGATGGCCAGCCCAATTGCCAACACGCCACCCAGCGTTTCCGGCAGCGGCAGCGTGCCGGCATTGGACACTGCGATTGCGAATACAAGTGCGATTCGTGTCAGCCCCAATACTGCGAACAAGGTGGCGTAAAGCGTGAATCCGTGCTTGCCCATGGTTCGACTGAGCAAAGACCCGTGTAATTCGGTTCGCCAGCAAAACCAAACAACGACCTGATGGGCTACGGCGACTGAAATCGCCATCAATAGCCACGTTGTGGTTGTTACGCCCCACAGCTGACCTTCATGCAAGGCGTCAGTTCTCCAAATCAGACTCACGCCAATCAGCAAGCCGGCCAGCAACAGGAGATGCAGCCACTGTTTTTCAAACACCAATCGGAAAGACGTCATAGGTCACCTCGTCATCTTGATATTGGCGCGCACCGGTCTTCCGTTTCAGCGGATTCTGTCCGGAGTTGTTACACGGACTCAGAAAATCACTGACACACCGGTTCCCGCAACAGTTTGGCCGTTTTGTTGCGAAAAGCTTGCCGCTTACGAAACGGCCTGCGAACCGGCGTAGCTTTTGCCGGGCCAATCGGCCCACCAGGTTTTGAATAGTTCGTACTGGGACTCGACGAAGTGCTGTTGGCTGGCCGACAACGCATCAGTTTCGTTGAAATGCAACTCGTATTCCGTTTCGCCGTTCAGGACCAGCAGGTGTTTGTAGAACAGCACCAGATCGGGGCCTTCATCAAACGTGGAGAGTACCATCAGGGCTTCATCCAGTTCCTTTGCCAGGCGACGCGCTTCGAAATCGCCAGCGGCGGCGCGTTGGCACAACTCGATCAGATGCAGAACCACTTCCGGTAACGCGTTGCCAATCCCCGTAATCGCTCCGGTAGCACCGCAATTGACGTAGCCATGAAAGACCTGGGTATCGACACCGATCATCAAGGTTAGACCAGGGTCGGCTCCGGTAATGTGCTGGGCTGCGTAGCTGAGCGAGTCTGCACCGCCGAATTCCTTGAAGCCAATCAGGTTGGGAAACTCGCTGCGCAAATCAAAGAACAGTTCGGCTTTTGTTTCAAATCCATAGTACGGGCTGTTGTAAATGACCGCGGGAATCTCCGGCGCCGCCGCAAGTATCGCCGCAAAATGACTGCGTTGGGCAGCAGGCGACGTGCCGCGCGATAATACACGGGGGATGACCATCAATCCGCGGGCTCCCACCGTCTGGGCATGAGCCGAGTGTTCGGCGGCCATGTGAGTATTAACCGCACCGGTTCCAACCACCACGGGGACGCCGGCGTCGCAAAGTCGCCGCACGCCTTCCTGACGCCACTGGTCCGTCAACAACGGCCAGTCACCCATCGAGCCGCAATAGACCATGCCGTTCATGCCGGCAGCCATCAATTCCTGGCCCTTGCGAATCAGTGCGTCAAAATTCGGCGTGCGATCCGGGTGACACGGAGTCATCAACGCAGGAATGCAACCGCGAAATATGCTGGTATCCATCTCGTTATTTCCTTTGAACAATGTTTCCGCCGCAACGTCACATTGTATCCAGCGGAAAATCAGTCTCAAGTTGCCCCTGCATCACGGTTCGCAACGGGGTACAACTGTTAGCAGGTCCCAGCCAGCGAGTTAACGATGTCGCAATCACAAAATGAAACCAGATCGGGCGGCCGATATGAAGTGGGTCAGGTCTGGACGTGGCGAACACGACCCGGCGAGGAAGATTCGCGACTGATTATTGTCAAAACCACGGATTTGCCCGAGGGCAGGGCCTACAGTATCTTCCTGGAAGGCATCAAGCTGGACACCGGTAGCGGTGAAACACAGGAATCGCTCCCGCACGCTCCGGTGTCGGCAGAAGTTCTCGATGCCAGCGTCATGGAACTGGTCGAGACGCGTGAACAGTTGCCGGACTTTGAATGGGCCTGGCAAGAATGGCGTGACGAGGAAGGCGGTGTTTTTTCGATCCCCGTCGCCGAAATCCTTGACACGATAGAACAGGCAGTGGCCACAACAGACGACCCGTTTCCGGCAATCAATTGGTCAATCGTCGAGGACGGCGCGGGTCTTGAGCAGGAACTGGCCAAAGAAGTCGGTCAAGGTCACGTGCTGTGTGGAGTTTCCTGTCAGGCAATCGCACGCGCCAACTACAACGATGATATTTTGGTGCAACTGCCCGAATCAGGCACGCCCGACGGAGCTCGTTATGCCGTCGTCCATTTGACCTGGTCGGGCAAGCCCGAAGAGCCGCCGTGGCCGTCAACCGAGCTGTTCCCGGATTTTCAGTCCTGGTATGAACCACGGCTGGTCGCACGCAAAACCGAAAACCGTGTGCCGTCGCCAGCGCAATCTCCCAGGACTTCCAGTCATGTGTTTGGTTTAACCAAAACAACGTGGGCCCTGGTTTTCGTCATGGCGATCATCATTGCACTGGCCATCTTTTTTCTGCAATAGGCCAACATTAATCCAGGTCAATCAGGATTTCGTCGCCAAGCAATTTCGCCAGTTTGCTTGCAACCGTTTGTGCAAACAACCGATTGCCGTTTTCGTTAGGGTGCAGGCCATCGCGACTGAGATGCTGGTCGGGCGGCAACCAGCTGCCCGGCGGACAAATGGGACTGTAAAGGACAAATTGACGAATCAGTGTGTCCGAAATGAGCTCCAAATCGAACTGTCGGGCCAGTTGACGTTCCATACCGCGAAACGGATCGCGCACGAATCCACGTGGAATCTCGACCAGCAACACGTCGACATCGTTGTCCCGGCACCTTTGGATAATCTGTGACATGTTGTCCAGCGTCTCTTTCCTGGCTCGTCGCTGGTTGTAGTCGTGTCCGCCCAGTTCGAGTACAACCAGCCGGGGATTTTTGGCGAGGATCTCCTCGATCAATTCCAGACCGTCGGCCGATGTGATTCCATCGAATCCGTAATCGAGGACCGGGCTGCGGATCAGTTTCTGCAGCTCCTCCGGGTATCCATAATCCGTCAGACTATCGCCGAGGCAGGTGATCGCGGTGGCATCGATTGCATTTGATTGCGTCGAGCGCGTTGCTGCCTGGCGAAAGTCCACAACAAACATCGCCCATACCAACAGCAGCAAAGCCACGGGCCATCGGCTCTGTTGTTCGGCACCACGTTTGGCGAAATACAACGCTACCGTGGCGCAACAGGCAATCAGCCAAGCCAACAACATTACCGACCACTCCGGATT
>JBPCVB010000121.1:0-2731 GCA_051010855.1 Pirellulaceae bacterium
GCAATGTCCTTTGGCTTGGCCGGCTCAAACGATTCGGTTGTTGACTGAACCTGTTCGGCCGTGCGATCGACCAGTCGGCCATTGGGCAGCAGCACCACAAAGTTGTCGCCCACCTTGGCATGCACGCGAGCGGTCACCGGGTTTCCCCAGTCGTCGAGCGTCTCCACGTTGGACCATTCGGTGGGCTGCAGATCGGCTAACGGAATCGAAAACCCGAATGAAGCAGGGGTCAGCAAACGACTGCCGGCGATCTGGAGTTCTTCCCCGTGAGAACTGATGGGTTGGGAAGATACATCGGCTTGCCATGCCTGCAACGAATCGTTGCCAGCGACGATAATCGCGAGCATTACCGGCAAAAAAGCCGCCAGTCCCGGGAGAAATGTCCCGGGAAGCTGCAACTTATCCGGCATCACGGAGGTACAGAATTCCGCCAGCCTGCCGCGCCGTTCAATCCAGTCCATGCTGTTGCCTCTCTCCAGTTCACCACGGTATTTCAGGCGGCGAAGCCCCGATTCGCCAATGGATGTTTCGCCAGTAACCCGCGACTTGCCCTGCATTAGGTCAGGTGTTGCTGGTCGCGACGGGATTGGGCGAAACGATTCGGAGGTGGTGAGGTTTAATTATACCGGACAACCACAGATTCGGTATCAGTTGATACCGCTTTTTACGATTGTCCGGCGTATCCGGGATGCGAACAGGGTGGGCGTGCCCGGCTCATATGGCGGGCAGCCCGCACCACGGTTAGTATGAAACTGTCGAGTGAAACATGCGTTCACACGAATTTCTCAGGAAGCAAAAAGGTGACCCCCAATGTCAATAAGATCAATTTGTGCCTGGATTCTCCTCGCAGTCCTGTGCCTGCAGCCGCTGTCCGCATTTGGGCAACAGGATGAAGATGCGCCGGTGCCACTTCCCGACGGCATGATCCAGTTCAAGTCGTTTAACAAACAGGAATGGCTACCGATTATCGAGTACTACGCGGATGCGGCCGGCCTGTCATTTTCAAAGATCGAAGATCCGCCCACCGGAACATTCGACTACGAAGGTGGCCGGGTCATGACCATGCTGGAAGGTCTGGACTTTCTGAATCAAATGTTGATCCCCCGTGATCGGGTGTTAATTCGCCATGACGACCTGTTGATGCTGTTCGACCTGACCAAGGGAATTCCCCGCGACATGATTGAAAGCGTTACACCCGATCAGCTGCCTGAGCGCGGTGCTTACGAGATCATGAAGTGCCGGTTTGATATCTCGAGTCTGGACGGCGACGCCCTGAGCCAGGAAGTCAGGCAACTGGTGGACAATGTCCACCAGGGGGAAATCGCCCTGTTGCCATCAGCCAACGCGCTGATCATTAAGGAACAGGGGCATGTTTTACAGGACATTCACAGCATTATCACAGATGCCAAAAAGAGCTGGGGCCAGGCCAACTTTACGGTTGAGTCCATCGATCTGGAGCACATCGCGCCGGAAGAACTGTTTATTCACTTGCCAATGCTGGGAGTCGACCGTGATACGCTGTCCAACGAAGAAGGCACGTTAAACCTGTCGTGGAATCCGCTCGATACGATGATCATCGTCAGTGGCGACCCGCAGCAAATCGCCCGGCTCCGCAAACTGATCTCGGAAGTCGACAAACCCCGTGATCCCAATGCCGAACCACTGGAGCCTCCCTACTACCAGTCTTACATCGTGGACGGTGACGCCACCAAAATGCACGACGTGTTGCAAACGATGCTGGCCGGACGCAACGTCAATCTGGACGTTGACGAAGACGCCAACAAGATTCACTTTCGCGGTCGCACTCCGGACCACGAAATGGTCCTGGAAATCATCAACAAGGCGCAAGGCAGCTCGGATGAACTGGCCGTCTTCTGGATCAAGGAAAAGGACGTCGATGACGTTATCGAAACGATTGAGACGCTGTTCAACCTGGACGACGACGAGACAGCGGCGGAAGGACCGCGGCTGGCAGCCGAAACCCAAAATCGTCTGATCGCCCGTGGTACCCCCAACCAGGTCGCTGTGATCCGCCGTATGGTGACTGAAATCGATGTGCCGTATCAACGCGACGCTTCGTCACGCTTGCCAAATCGGATTCTGTCACTCAATAGCACCGAGCGCAACAGCACGCTGAATTTGCTGGAAGACATGCTGCCAGCCATGGGCTTTAGTAATGACATTCGTGTTGTCATGCCGCAGGATCGCGTGTTTCAACTGGACGGCAACTCCGAGCTTTGGGACGTGCACGGTGTGGACTTGCGCGAACAGCCAACCGACCCGCGTCTTTCCGATCCGCGTTTGACCGATCCAACCCTTTACGACCAGCGCATGACGGATCCGCCAATGTCCCAACCTGCCGATTCAGGTACGCCAGACGCGGAACCGACCCGGGACGATGGCGCCGCCGAACGAGCCGGCAATCGAATGGAAGGCGTTAACCCCGTAGAGAAAGCGCGAAACTTCAAGGGCTTCAAGGGATCCTTTTGGAAACATCCTGCCGACCCGCGACAGCTGGCGTTTGCAACGGACTCTACTTATACAATCAGCACCATTGCCTGCCGGCCCCAGCAGGAACAACAGGAAGACAACGGCTCTGGCCGCACCAGCAGGGAAGAGCCACCTCAGGAAATTCAGGCCGAAATTCCATCGGTTGACGGAGCCCCGGTTACGATTCGCGTAACCGAATTTGGGTTGGTCCTGCAATCCGAAGACCTTGAAGCGCTGGATG
>JBPCVB010000122.1:0-4693 GCA_051010855.1 Pirellulaceae bacterium
GGCTACAACGCCCTGACCGACACCTATGAGGATCTGGTCAAGGCTGGCGTGATTGATCCTGCCAAGGTCGCCAAGACCGCGTTGTCCAATGCGGCCAGCGTAGCCATCCTGTTGCTGACCAGCGACGCCCTGATCGCCGATATCCCCAAGGAAAAAGGCAAAGGTCACGGCGGCGACCACGATATGTATTAAAGAGGCCAGAGGCGACAGGCTGTAGACTGGAGGTAAACACCCACCCTTCCCATGATTGGGAGAGGTCGCTACACGGCGGCGGGTGAGGGTTGATCACCATAAACGCTCTTCGATATAAAAAAACAGGAAGCCCGCTGAATCGATGATTCAGCGGGCTTCTTTTTTGACTCGCCGGGCTCGGTTGCTGGGGACAACAGCCCAATGACGAGATCTTTATTTGATTTCTAGTATCGGAGAATGAGGTCAAAGGTGAGACGATTTTGAATGATGTCGCGGCGATCTGTGATAGGCACTTCGTAAGCGAGCCCGATCTCGGTGTGCTGACTGGGCTTGAATTTGCCACCGACGGCTCCTGTGATGATGTCGTTCCCTGTAACACCTTCGGAGCCCAGATTGAACAGGTCGAGACCTTCAACACCTGCGATGCCGCCTGTACCTGAGTTTGACCAGTGGTACCAGTTTACTTCCGTCAACAGGTAGGCTCGCTGGGACACCTGAACATCAAAGTGATTCGACCAGTACAAACTGGTACTAGCCGCTTGCGTGTCCACCGGAAGACGCCAACCTGCTGCGGACAGCCAGTGTGAGCGACTACCCAGGCGGGAACCTCCGGATGCGAACAGGTTAAATTCGCCGTCGCCATTTCCCTGCAGAGAGTTGGTGCTGCCCCAGGGAGCAATGTAGGTGATACCGGTGCTCAACATGCGACCACAGCAGGCATCCTTCCACAAGTTGAATTTCAGACCCAGGCTGATGTCAGCCCAGCCATCTCCAATCAGCGGATTGGTCGAATTAATGTACCCATCCTTGGTGGCGATCAGTGAGAGGTTTTCGGCCAGTTTGGCTCGCAGTTGCAAAGCGTACAAACGCACGTGGCCACCACCTGCATCACTCGGCACTTCATGATTCAAAAAGATAAAGCGAACTTCGGTCAGGTTGCGTGGATCCTCAAAGAAAACGGGGTTCGTCATCGGGCTGATGAAATCGCCAAAGCAATGGTCACTGCGTTTCAACAAATTGCATCCAAAATAGTCTCCTCCGATTCCGCATCCATCACATCCGGCTCCGCAACCGCCACCGCAAGCTGTTGGGCAGCTTCCGCAGGAAGTAGCACCATAGCTATCGCAGCCATAATACGTTGTTCCGTCACCGGCGGGTTGGTAGGTACTATCGGCTGCCACATCTGATGGAGAGGCATCTGATGGAGAGGCATCTGAAGGAGAGGCATCCGACGCCTCTTCCTGATTGCCGTAGTAAGTTGTGCCTGTGGTCGACGAAATGACGGGTCGACGAGCCGCTGCGTTGGTTGCAGGAGTCTCTCCGAAACTGGAGATTACCTGAGCATGGGTCGAGCAGCAGCCGATCAGGCCAGCAACCAAGCTAAAAACGAAACCGTATTTGCGAATTGCGATCATGTGAGTCCTTTCAGCCTTGATCTGGCAGACTCCGCCTGGCCAGTTTTCAGGTTTCGCGACGACTGGTTGTATCGAAACAGGCGGAACAAGTCTGTTGTTCGGTGAGTCCGTAATTTCTGATTCGGCCGATGCGTCTGTCATTGCCAACGAAAACAGAACTCACCGTAACGATTCACTATCGCAGACATCCGGTTATATTGCTTCGATCGCCAAATCCCGAATAGCTTCACAGAAACAAGGCGGTTGTTGAGTTTCAGGACCCGTTTTAAGCTTCTTGTTCGCCTGAAACGGGCGAGTCCGCACGCTGCCTTGTCGATACGGCTAGCAAAAACAAACGAGGACCCCTGCTTGAATTGCAAGGGTCCTCGTTAACGAGTTGCAGCTTGTGAATTTGCCGCCAATCATTCAATCCGTGGCGACAGGTCCTGAATCACCAGGGCCTGTAGTACGTTCTCACAACGGGAGCGAACGGACGCAAGGTCACGGTTGGTGTGTAGTGCGTATGGCAGGTTCTGACGACTGGTGACCAGGCAACCGTGGGGGCGACGACCACTGGCGCAGGTGCATAGTAGGATGCAACTGGTGCGACCGGTGCATAATAGGCAGTGCGGTAACCAAATAATCCGCGACGCACCGGGACGACATGAACCGGAGCCGGAGCATAATAGGTCGTGACATACTGACCTTGTGCCTGCTGGATATCTCCAGCAAAGAACACCATCGAGGCCACAGCGGCCATTGCGACGAACTTGATCATGTTTGAGTCCTTATTACCAGGTTAAAAAATTTGGAAAATTTGAGTCACTGGATCGCAAAATCGGAACTGGTGATGCCGAACGTGCGAAGCAACGCAAAACTCTGATAACAAAATTCTGGAAAGTCGGGCGCGCGTTTTCAACAAAATTGACGTTGAGTTGATCCGGAAATCTCAATCAAAAAATCGCCTGCACGAAATGAACCTTACCCATTCTGCCAAGTCTTCCAGAGCCCGCAGCAGACTTGCCAGCATTTTGTTGTTCCGCAACGCAGCGCGCGGTACGCGCTGAGGCATTGCAAATGGTCGGATTTCTGCCAATCATCCGTATGGGTTGTTCTGCTTGGTCCCTTCATCACAGGCATAGCTACGAATGAAGCTTGTTTACTGCACTTGCCTGTCGTCGTTGTTTCTCACAACTTGCCTTGCTGGTTGCTGGGGCAGACCATCAGGCCCCGACGGACCAGTTGTTCCCGTGGCAGAAATTTCAGCCGACCCTGCGATTATTACCGATTCGCCGGCTTTGAATTTTGACCCTGCTGACTGGCCCCAATGGCGAGGTCCGGGCGGCAATGGAGTCGCCCTGCCACAAACCATTCCCGGCGACTGGAGCGAAGCGAGAAACATCGCATGGCAAGTCGACGTGCCGGGCCGCGGCCATTCGTCACCCACACTGGCTGGTGACCTTGTTGTGGTGGCTACAGCGACGTCAGTACCTGAGCAGCGTCAAATGGTTATGGCGTTTGACCGCCGATCGGGTAAGCAACGCTGGAAAACGATCGTACACACGGGTGGCTTCCCCGAAGCGCGCAAGTCCCACCTGGCAAGTTCCAATGCCAACAGTACGGTCGCATTTGACGGCGATCGGTTTCTCGTCACATTCCTGAACTCAAACAAGATCTTCCTGACGGCGCTGAACCTGGCTGGAGACCAGCTGTGGCAAACGGAAGTCGGAGAATTTGGTTCCAAGTACGGTTATGCGCCTTCGCCAATGCTTTACAAGTCTGTTGTGATTGTTGCTGCAGACAATTGGGGTGGCGGATACCTGGCTGCTGTAGACCTTCAATCAGGGGAAATTCTATGGCGTAAAAAGCGCCCGGCTGTGGCAACCTACTCATCGCCGTTGATCGCCAACATCGATGGCCGGGACCAACTGGTGATCTCGGGCTGCGGCAAGATCGCCAGTTTCGACCCCACCACTGGCGAAAACCTGTGGGCAGCACGCGCATCCACAGAAGCCACCTGCGGCACACCTGTTACCGATGGAAAAAACGTATTCGCAAGCGGCGGATTTCCGGGCCAGCAAACGGCTTGCGTGCGTGGCAACGGGTCGGGGACCGTCGTATGGACCAACCACGTCAAGGTTTACGAGCCATCCATGCTGGTCCACGACGGCCATGTATACGCCGTTACCGCAGACGGCATTGGATACTGCTGGTCAGCCAGCGACGGCAGTGAGCATTGGAAGGTGCGAATGGAAGGCGAAGTCCGGGCGTCACCGGTTTTGTGTGGTGAATTGATCCTGGTGCCAAATCTGTCCGGGGAGGTCGTCGTTTTTCTTGCAACGGATGACGCGTATAAGGAAGTTGCCCGTCACAAACTCGGCGATGATATTCATGCGAGCCCCGCGGTTGCCGGCGGCGACCTTGTTATTCGGGTCGGAATCGGCGCAGGTCAAGGTCGGCAAGAGCGACTTGTCTGTATTCGTTGACAGTCGGTCAGACTACTAGATCACACCGGACATCTTGTCGCCGAATAGTTCATCGAGCGCAAGTTCGCGAATCCTGAAAGCCAGATCGACATCCGATTCGTCATATTTTCCTGTCACCAGATCAACGACCCATGCCTTGAACTGCTCCGGCTGGCCAACCAGTAGCTGGCTTCCGGCCAGAGTATCGGCGGGCCTGGACACCTCAGGCTGATATTGCTGCACGTCGCTATCGTTGTCGATACGGTGATCTCCGGATTCTCCAATCGACTGTTGCAACGCCAAATCGGTGCGCGTGTCACCAGCAGGAACATTGGGACCGATCAGAGATCGGCTACCGCCGGCAAACGTTTGAACGGACCGAATCTCAATTCCAGCGATGCGTGCCTGCGTGTCGAGGCCAAAGTTACCCATGAACTGGAGGTTCATCTGACCGTCTGAAACTGTCACTGGAAGCGTCTGGACAAGATTGGCTTGCGGCAGGAACGTATTACTGCCACCTTCGATGATGACGTTGATGTCGTCGACGTGCAGGGCAAAACCGATATGGACATCGACTTCGTAATTGCCATTGGCAAGGTCGACGGCAAAGTCTGCGCGGACTGCACTGATTCCATCACCGGT
>JBPCVB010000123.1:0-3115 GCA_051010855.1 Pirellulaceae bacterium
CAGTTGCACGGTACGACGGAGGCTGTCGAAAAAATTGAGCGTGCGCAGGAACGAATCAGCCAGCTACTAAATTTGCTCGACCGGGATACCGAGGAGCCCAGCGGCTTGCGGCGACAGTATGTGGCTGATGTTCAGGAAGAGGTCCGTCATCGATAGCGGGTTGCTTTCCAACAAAACATGGCGCGTGTTGCCAATGATGCTGTTGCTGTTTGTCGGATGCCGTGGCCCCGTCGAAGTCGGCGAGACTGAATTGTCGGATGCGGAACAGCCGACCGTGGAAACCGAAGAGGAACGCGTGGCAGCCATGCGACAACACTTCGGCAACATCAACCTTAAGGCATGGCCCCAAATCGATTCTCGTTCTATCGGCAACCTGATTTCCGGGGAGAAAGTGCGTACCATTGTCGGCCAGCCGCGGATCAGGGCTCAGCAAAACTCGGCTAACAGCGGATGGATGTGGGTTTGGAAAGACACGAACGGCGTGCCTGCCTGCGTGCAAATCGAAGTGATCAATTCTGGATTTGCCGAAAGCGACATGATCTTGCAGGCCGGCAGTTTGCAGAACGGAGCAGCCCGCGGCGACCTCGAATCTGTCGATTTGTCGAAATACGGCGTGATGGCATTCTGGAATTCCGAACACGCCGCGGATTTCCTTACGATCTGTTGCCGCAATCAGTTGCTGGGCGTTAATACCAAAAGTATGTCCGGGGATACCGAGGCGGATCGCGCGGAACGAAAACGAATTGCCATCGCTCTGGCAAACGAGCTATTCGAATCAGCCACTCATCCCTAAACGGTCGCACTCGTCTGCGCCGGTCAGGAAGATTCACTCGAAGGCAGTTCCTTGCGCAGCGAGTCCAGTCGGCTTTCCAGTTCTACCTGCCCCGGCGATCTGCCAACCGCCTTTTCCAGACAACCAACTGCTGCCGTCAAATCGTCGTCGGCGATCCACGAATCGCACATTAAGGATAGTGCGGCCACATAGAACATGCTGTCCGCCGGCACGCGTCGCAGCTCATTACGGGCCTGATCCAGCTCACCGATTTCCATCAGCCGCTCGGCAAGTTTGCAACGGGCACGTTGATCAAAGCTACACGTCTGTAATCCCAGTTCCAGTTGCTCGATAGCCTCATGAGGATCGGGCAACAACATGCCGAGTTCAAAACGGGCGATGGTCGCTTCGGGATTAACCGCAAGTGCATCCCGATACAACACTTCCGCCTCACTTGGCAGGCCCGATTGCAGATAGATTCGGGCAATCACCAATTTCCCGCTGACATCCTGTGGCCACTTGTCCAAATAGGCTTCGCAATCAGGAATGATTGTGGACGGGTTTACCTGATACGCATGAATCAATTCTGTGCGATCGCAGGCTTGTTCCACAACTCGGCGCGAATCCTCGTCGTCGATCTCTTCGTCCAATTCCTGCCAGTCAATTTGTCCTGGATCGGTGACGAGTCCGGGAAACAGCGGAAGCATCTCCGTTTGCAGGCGTGTGATAAGCTCCAGACAGGGATACTTGTGAATAACGTGTTGCATTTCCGCTGATCCCTCGAGCAAATCAACACATTGCATGATGCAAACGGCTTTCCAAATCAATATTTCCGGATGCTCGGGGACGACGTCCGCAGCGAGACAGGCCTGGGCCAGCGCTTCGTCAAAGTCGTCATTGAGTATGTGGTGTTCGATCAGGGCAAGGCGTGGATCCGGCTCCTGCGGATTACGCTCCACCATGGCCTTGATTTCTTCAAGCGGCAAATCGGAAAAGCAGTACATGGGTCTCGATGCCAATGGGTCGACAAGCGATGCGGGAGTGTGTTTCGCAAGTCTAGGTTTTTGAGCAGCGGCACCATGTGTTGAGAGTATGGCTGTGCAATGCGTGTTGCCAAAAAACAACTCGTCGACACGTTTTTACACTGGTTGTATCGATTGCGTGCTTGCAGTAGCCGTCTATGGCATGGCAAGCCGGGAAAACCCGATGAGATCGCAATCACGGCAAAAAGAACGAATTTGCCTGCCGCGGGTGAGTGGGAAGTTCATATCCCAACAAATTTGGATTCCCTTCGCCCGAACCGCTAAGATACCTGGGTCGTCAATGCACCCATGAGAGCCAGCATCATATTGCGTCGCATCACTGTTTTGCTCGTCTTCGGAGTAATGCCCGCCTGTTTCGCGCCGGCTACGATCTATTCGTGCCCCGTTTGCATCGGATTACCAGACAAGACAGCAGCGGACTATCTGATTGAAAGCCAGTGCGTCGTACTTGTGCGTGAGCACCCGGTTCATCCGTTCACTTACGAAACTGTGCGCGTGTTGAAGGGCAGTTCGCCACAAGGGGGATTCGATTTGTTCTTGCCGAGTGCGACGCGACGACATTTGCAGGCCTGTCCCGATCACACCGTCGTTCTCGTTCGCAAAACAATGGCAGACCCATGGCGCAGTCTGGGCATTGCGAACCCGGAATATCAGGCCGTGATACGGCGAATACTGGCGTTTTCGATTAACTGGCAGGGGGAGGCCGGGTCTCGAACAAGGTGCGAGTTCTTTGTCGGATTGCTAGGGCATCACAACCGCGCGATCTTTGAACTCGCGTACCTGGAACTGGGGCGAGCGCCCTATCGCATCATTCGACAAGTGGCTCCACTAATCGATCCGAATGATCTGCAGCCGATTATTCAACGACAGGAATATTACGAATGGCGATCCCTCGCGATTCTCTTGTTGGCCCAGAACCCGACACCCGATAATCGAAAGCTAATTGAGAATTCGTATCACAGCTGCGTCGAGTTTTCCATCTCGACGAACCTTGCGGCGTGGGCTACAGCGTATATCGAATTGCATGGTCACGCGGCACTCGACGAGATTGAACGAACCTGGTTCCGCGATAACATGCGCAGCGACGAAGAGATGCGTGCCGTGTCGCTCGCTTTGGCAGCCCACGGCATCAACGATACGGAATTGCGCAATCGGAAACAGAATTAAATCAACATGACCTGATGGACTAAAGAGAGACATAAAGCCATGAAAAATACACCTTGTTATCTGACCCTGTTGCTGGCTTGTGCAGGAATGATGTTTGCGTCTGGGTCACTTGTTGCCCAGGATCATACGCCGA
>JBPCVB010000124.1:0-3950 GCA_051010855.1 Pirellulaceae bacterium
GAATATGACTACGAAGCGGAAGTTTACACGCCCAGTCTGTGGGTCGCCGAAGGTGTGACCAGTTACTACGAGGACTTGTTGCTGGTGCGTGCCGGGTTAATTGAGCCAAAAAAATTCGTACGCATTATGTCCGGCATGGTCCGTGGCGTGATGTCGCGTGAAGGTCGCAAGATCCAGAGCCTGCGGGATTCCTCGCATGATGCGTGGATCAAGTTCTATCGCCCTTCGGAAAACTCGCGCGACACCCAGGTCAGTTACTACAGCAAGGGTGCGGTGGTCGCGTTTTTGCTGGACGTGGAAATCCGCAGTGCCTCGGGAGGCAAGAAAAGCCTCGACGACGCCTTGCGGCTGTTGTGGGAGCGGCATTCGGGCGATGTCGGCTATCTGCCCGAGGAATTTCGGGCCATCTGCAGTGAAGTGGCCGGGACCGATCTCAGTCAGTTCTTTGCCTCAGCCGTCGATTCGACCGACGAACTCGATTTCACGACCGCCGTTAACTGGCTCGGCCTGGAAGCAGGCGATCTGAAACCGCAAAACGGTTCTGACGGCGATGAAGAGGATGAGGAGCCCAAAGAAACTGAACCCAAACCCTGGCTGGGCATTGGCGAAGCCGATTCGCCAGCCACCGAAGCCGGTATCGATAAAACCGACGAGATTCTCGCCGTCAACAACCGCCGGCTGACCGGTGGAATCAAGCAACGCATCGCCGAGTTCGATGTGGGCGACGAAATCACGCTGCTTATTTCACGTAACAATGAAATCATGGAAGTGGAACTGACCATCGGCGGAAAGTTACCTCAGCCACGTTGGAGTCTGGCCGTCTACGACGATGCCACCGATGACCAGAAACGGCATTTTCTGGAGTGGTTGCATCAGGAATTGCCTGCGTCCCTGCAGGCCGAGGAAACTGCGGAACCATCGGAATCGACTGAGCCACCTGAACCTTCCCTCGACCTTATGGCTCCACCGCTTCCGGAAAAATTCCGCAAGGGCTTCCCAAACTGATTCTTCGGTCCCGCATAACAAGCTACGGCAAACGGAGTGTGCCTGCTACTTTCTCTGCTGCGCACGGAGTGTGCCTGCTACTTTCTGATACCGGCTATTCCTTTAGCAAGCGCAGAACAGCTTGTACCGGATAGTGGTCTGACGGATAACGACCGCGCAGGTTGTGATAGTTAATGCCTGCATTAACGGTAACGAATTCCTGCGAATGCAAGATCCAGTCAATGCGGGGACCATCACGTTTGGCGATCCAGTGATTACTGGTCCCCTCGTTTCCTGCGGTTGGGAAGATGACGCGGTAACTGTCAATCAACGTGCGTTGACCGTTTTCGGCGTCGCCGATCAGGGATTGCCAGGGCGCTGACTCGCAGGCCGTGTTGAAATCGCCTGCCAGAATCAGGGGCGTTGCATCGTTGTCAATCAGTCGATGGCGTATCAGCTGCGCAGCGCCCGCTCGCGCGTCACTGCCCTTGTGATCAAAGTGCGTATTGGCGAATACCAGCTCGGCACCGGAATGGGCTCGATCACGCAGTCGGACCCACGTGACCATGCGGGGCAATGCGGCGTCCCATCCCTGGCTGCCTGGTTCGTCAGGATTCTCGCTCAGCCAAAAGTGGCCAGAATCGATCAGCTCGAATCGATCGCGTCGAAACATCACGGGACTGAACTCGCCTTGGTCAGGTTCTTCGTCCCGACCACGGCCCACGAACTGGTATTCCGGGAATTGTTGTTGTAGATGTTCCCCCTGAAATTTGAGGGCTTCCTGCAATCCCAGCAAATCGGGATCGAAGACGCGAATCGTTTCGCGCACCAGTTCACGACGCAGGTCCCAGTGATTGTCGCCATCCTCGGCGGTGCCATAACGAATATTGAAGCTCATCACTTTCATGGCCGGTCCGAACTGGTCGACGCTGGAAAACCAGCCGCCAATCCACAAACAACAGAGGACGGTGAACGAAATCACCAGACCCCAGACAGCACATGCTTTCAGTTTGTCAATCGAATTACGGCCGGGTTTTCCCATTGTCCGCATCCTGGAGCCCTGTCATGCCGTTTGGAAAATTCCTGCTATCAGTTTGAACTTTAACATATTCGACGCCGTATTCGTGCCGATAACAGAATTGCGGAGCGGTCCAAGTCCCTTATTCACCGTTCTGGTCCCCAAGACTTTCGATTCCATCGCCCCCCCGAGGAACTCACCAATGCTCAAGCGTCTTCGCGTTGTGCGCTATCTTGTTGCGCTGACTTTGCTGGCAGCGGCTGTTATGTGTAGTGGCTGTGCCATGAATGACGGCTATTCTTCCGCCCCCGGATACGGCGGTGGCGGCGGCAGCTGCTGAGGCCGTTAATTGAACACGCACCGTGAGTGCGTGACCAGGCTAAAGACTTTAGGCAATAGACTGCGGGTAATTACTGCGGATGTGTTGGAGTTTGCGCGCGGAACATCAACCGTGGGATTGCCTCCCGTCTGAAATTCACACCGACAGTTCCACGACCTGCGGTTTGCTTTCGTTGGTCACAACGGTACCGAACATGGTAAAAGGGGATGCTTCGTAGATACCGATCGGAATGATCTGGCCAACCAGTCGACGGTTGCCCTGGAAAACCACGATGCGATCGCAATGTGTTCGTCCGGTCAGTTGCACGAACTCACCCTGTTCCGCTTCCTTCACCGACTTTTTGCTGGGCCCCTCGACCAATACATCGACGGGAGTTCCCACGAACTGCTGGTTGTCCTCGAGACTGATGTGATTCTGGACATCCAGCAACTCATTGTTGCGTCGCTGTTTGACTGGATAGGGCACGTCGTCGGGCATATTCTTCCCGGCCTTTGTACCTGCGCGCTCGGAGTACTTGAATATAAAGCTGTTCTTGAAGCGGCATTCCCTGGTCAGTTTCACCGTCTCGAGAAACTCTTCTTCAGTTTCGCCACAGAAACCTACAATAAAGTCGCTTGAGACAGCCGCGCCGGGGAGGTGTTCGCGAATTCTCGCCATCATGTCGCGATAGTCGCCGACGGTGTAACCGCGTTTCATGCGTTTCAGCACCGTATCACTGCCACTTTGCAGCGGTACATGCAAATAAGGTGAGACCTTGGCCAGATCACGCACGGCCTGCAGAACCTCGACCGTCATATCCTTGGGATAGTTCGTTACAAATTTGATCCTCTCAATGCCTGCCACATCATGAAGCAGATACAGTAACTCGGCGAACGAGGTGGTCCGTTCACCGTTGCGAAAACGGTAACTGTTCACGGTCTGCCCCAGCAGGGTGATTTCCTTGCAACCCTGATCGGCCAGCACCTGGGCTTCGGCCAAAATCTGTTGCGGCGGCCTGCCCTGCTCCGGTCCCCGAGTCATCGGTACGACGCAGTAGGTACAGAACTTGTCGCAGCCGATCTGAATACGCAAAAAAGCCTGAAAGGGCGTCGGTCGCATGGACGGGTCACGCAGCGGGTCGAATGTCTCGTGACTGCGTTTGATCTGTTCCACCTTGCCATCGGTGCGACCCAGGCTAACGGCCGAGTATTGTCCACCATGCGTGCGGGCTTTTTCGATCAGCTCGGGGATGCGTTGCAGCTGTCCGGGACCGACGATCAGATCGACAAAGGGAGCCCGCTCGAAAATCAGACCCTGGTCCTTTTGGGCCATACATCCCATCACCCCGATTACTTTTTCAGGATGTCGCCGCTTGAGCTCACGCATCCGCCCCAGTGCGCTATAGGTCTTGTTTTCCGCCTGCTCCCGAATACTGCAGGTGTTGAACAAGATGGCATCGGCCTGGTCGGGCGAGTGCGTGACTTGATACCCCTCACCGCGCAGGCTGGCCACGACCATTTCGCTGTCCAGCATATTCATCTGGCAGCCAACGGTTTCGATGTACAGCAGTCGGGGTTCCGTCACGTTTTTTCCTGACACTTCATGAAAAACTTTCCGATCGGTCAGTGT
>JBPCVB010000125.1:0-4824 GCA_051010855.1 Pirellulaceae bacterium
GTACAGCGGTTGATCCAGCTCGTACCAGCCGGGCACCCACAAGGCTTTCTTTAATCGTTGTTCCGTGGTAGTCATAATGCCACCCCTTGCCACCATTCGGCCTTGAAACGTCGTTACCTGATTCTAAAGTGCCCGGCAAACCGCGGCAAGTTTTTAGTTATTGCCAGGCAAACCGTTGGCGGCAAAACAGCCCATGACAAACAACTCACCCTCCGATCTGCCATGAATGAACCACGAATCCTGGCAATCGAAACAACTTGTGACGAAACGGCAGCCGCGGTTGTGACAACGGGTCCGTCGGTGCTGGCCAGCGTCGTAGCCAGTCAGGAAGACCTGCACCAGCGTTTCAGGGGCGTCGTCCCGGAAATCGCGGCGCGTGCACATGTGGAGCGCATCTTGCCGGTAATCGACGAGACATTTCAACAAGCTGATCTGCAGCTCGATCAAATTGATGCTTTCGCGGTGGCCAACCAGCCTGGACTGGCGGGCTCATTAATTGTCGGACTTATGGCCGCCAAGACGCTGGCTCTGGTTACGGGCAAGCCGCTGATAGCCGTGAACCATTTGCATGCCCACATTTACGCTTGCCAGTTTGATGAGCAGGAAACGATCTTTCCCTGCGTCGGCCTGGTTGTCTCGGGCGGTCACAGCCATTTGTATCGATGTGAAAACGCTTTTGAATTTGAGCTGCTGGGCGGAACCATTGACGATGCAGCTGGCGAAGCGTTTGACAAAGTGGCCAGTATGCTGGGACTGGCCTACCCCGGCGGTCCGGCGATTTCGCGAGTGGCCGAGCAAGGAAACTCGCAAGCGTTTCAATTTCCCCGCAGCTTCATTCGCGAAGATCGTTTGGCATTCAGTTTCAGCGGTTTGAAAACCGCGGTCAGATATGAAATCGCCGGCACAGGTAATGTCGATTTCACCAAACTTGATTTGTCGGACCAGGTAATCGCGGATGTGGCAGCGAGTTTTCAGGAAGCGGTCATCGATTGCCTGGTGACCAAAAGTTTCCAGGCCATCGAGCAAACCGGGTGTCGCACTCTATGCGTGGGTGGTGGCGTCGCGGCTAATCAACTGTTGCGAACCCGATTACAGGACCGTGCGAAACAGCACGGTGTTCGATTGTGTTTGTCGCGACGGGAATTGTGCACCGACAATGCCGTGATGGGTGCCATTGCGCTGGAGAAATTCCAGGCCGGGATCTTTGATGATCTGGAACTGGATATCCTGCCTGGTCTGGTCAGGGGCTGACTTTCGGCTGTCGGTCCAGTTGTGCCGCATCGGCAGGTTGTGTGGCGATCCACGTTCCCCGGGCCCCGATGCAGCATATTTCGTGTGGCCGACGAAGCACGCTGAACGATAAGATAGATATCGAGGGCTTCGTCTTTCTGCGTGTGCGTCCGTCGCACGACATTCCTCATGGCCGACCACCTTTCTGTCGAACCGCAACCGGGCTGGCTGCAGCGAGTCTTCCAGTGCGACCTCAGGTCACTGGTGGTGTTTCGTATCGCCATCGGCACGCTGCTGCTGATCGACCTGGCCATGCGCGCCACCTCCATGCAGGCCATGTACACCGACGCAGGTGTCCTGCCGCTGACCGACCGAGCGGACTATTTTCAGGAACTGGACGGCACGGCTAGCGCGATGAGCTGGTCATTGCACGCACTTAACGGAAGTCTCGGTTGGCAGATATTTCTGTTCCTGGTTGCCGCGGTGGCAGCCGCCATGATGGCCCTGGGCTGGAAAACGCGGCTGGCGACGGTCGTTAGCTGGATATTGCTGGCTTCTCTACACTCGCGAAATCCGATTATTCTGCATTCGGGTGACACGCTGTTGAAACTGGTGTTGTTCTGGGCCATGTTCCTGCCGCTGGGTGCGATTTGGTCACTCGATGCGAGAAAGCATCGGACGAAACTGCCGATTCGAGGATACGTCTCCGGTGCCACCGTCGGCTTGATCATGACGCTGATCAGCATGTATTTCTTTTCCGGGATCGCCAAGCTGAACTCGTTCTGGTTTTCCGGCGACGCGATGGAGTATGTGTTACGTCTGGACATCTATTTAACGCCATTTGGCAAGTCCCTGTTGCAGTATCCGATGGTGCTGAAAATCATCACCTGGGGGACTCTGGCGACCGAGATCGTCCTGCCGCTGTTGATGCTGTTGCCCTGGAAAAATGACTGGTGGCGGATGCTGGGGCTTGTTGTGTTTTGCTCGATGCATCTGGCCATTGCCGCATGTATGAATATTGGGCTGTTCTCGTGGTTTTCGATCGCAGTTTGGCTTGCTGTCGTACCTGGCAGCGTGTGGGACGCTTTGGCGGCAAAGATTCCGCGAATGTCGATGTCATCAGCCGGCGATGCGTCTCCACCAGATCGTGGATTTTGGTCACATCCCTTTAACGTGATCGGCGTGGCCTTTGCGTTGTATTTCCTGGTTTGGCACATGTCGCTGGTGAGCTATCCGAGGTCGCAAGTCCTGATGCCCGAGCCGGCCCGAGTCGTTTCCAAGTGGCTAAATATGCGGCAGGTATTTCACATGTTTGATGTGCCTCCACAACACAGTCCCTGGTTTGTGTACGAGGCGACACTAAGAAACGGTGTGCAGATCGACGTATTTCGCAATGCACCAGTCAGTCACGAGCGTCCCGACTCGGTGCGCCAAACAATTCATGGACACCACTGGCGTCGACTCCATCGCAATCTGGCCCGTGAACCGTTTGCGCGGTTCCGCATACCCGTCTCCGATTACATCGTGCGTCAATGGAATGCAACTCACGATGAAGATTCTCAGATCGTTGCCATGAAGACGACGGCCTACCTCGACGAAATCCGGCCTCGTGAATCAACGCCGCAAGGCCAGCTGGTCCAGGTGTGGCATGTCCATGGTGCCGACGTGGCCGATCAGCAATTGTTTGACGACTTGCTGCGCAAGGTCAAGGACAAGGGGATTATTCTTCCCTGACGATCGCCACTCGAACTGGTTTGTCTAGCCAGAGTCCAGCTTCTCCTCCGCGGCGCTTTTGCGTCCATATTCGGGTCTCAGCCGAAACGGATCCAGCGACGCGAATTGATCGGTGTGGGCGAGTTGCCCGACCGTTTCTGCTCTTGGAAGCCAATGGTCCTGATCGGCCAGACGAATATCGCGGGTGATGCGGATTCTATCGTGGTGACGCAATAACCCCGGACCACTCATCAGGGTGGGATGGGCTAACGAATCCAAAAAGTCCTGCGGGATGACAACTTGCGATGGCTGCACAGATTCAACAGATCCGGAAGAGCCTGCCCGAAACAACTCCACGAACCACTCGCCCCGCTGGGCATCGATTACCGACGCGATGTGGCAATCCGGGCTGATCGCCTCGCAACGCATTTGCTCTGCAATGACACGATGGGTCGGGATGCCAATCAGTCGACAGCCTTTGGCCCATGCCCAGGTCTTGGCCGCGGCAATTCCCATACGTAGTCCAGTGAAGGAACCTGGGCCGGTCGAAACACAAATTTGCTGCACTTCGGCGGGATTCAATGCCGATGACGTCAGCAGTGTGGCGATGGCTGGCAACAAGGCAGATGTGCCGGGCTGGTCTCGATTGAGCGTCGTTTCGCCGAGCGTCTTAGCGCCGTCGAGTACGGCTACCGAAGCGTTGCGGGTCGAGGTTTCAAGGGCCAGCTGGATCACAATTTTCCGGTCGATGTGCCAGGATGGCACGGTTGCGGTGCGATAGGGGATGCAAGGTAAAGCCGGATAGGGGGTCGTTCGGCAACCGGTACGGGCTATTGCGTAGCCGCAAATCGATTGATCATCTAGTTCCAAATACGTAAACTTTGTAACTTCTGGTCGGCCAACAATCTACCAATCCATCCACCCATCCGTTCCTGCCTGACCACTGATTACCTTTTTTGAGGCGTTCATGGCTTCTGCGAAGCGCGCATTAATCAGCGACATACACGCCAATCTTGAGGCGCTATCCGCTGTCCTGAGCCATATCAAGGATCAAGCCATTGACGAGATCGTTTGTCTCGGCGATGTCATAGGCTATGGGCCTGACCCATTGGCCTGTCTCGACGCCGTCATGGATAACTGTCAATTAACGATCCTGGGCAACCATGACCAGGCGGCCATCTTTGACCCGGAAGGTTTTAACCCGGTGGCCCTGAATGCCATTTTCTGGACCCGCGACCAGCTGGAAAAGAACGTGGGAGGTATCGACAGGAGCAACAGGCGTTGGGACTTTATCGGCGAATTGCCACGTCGACACGACGAAGGGGAAGTGTTGTTTGTGCACGGATCACCCCGTGATCCGACCAACGAATACGTATTTCCCGAACATATCTACGAACCGCAACGCATGGAAGCTCTCATGAAACGGTTCGAGCAATTTTGCTTCCAGGGACACACCCACATACCAGGTATTTTCACTGAAGGCGGAAAATTTTTGAGTCCCGAGTCGATCGACCATAAAATTCAGCTAGGCGATGAAAAGATGATGATCAATATCGGCAGTGTAGGCCAACCACGCGACGAAAATCGCCGCGCCTGCTATGCCGTGCTGGATCTGGACGAGCGCATCGTGGAATACCATCGTGTGGAGTACGACTACACCGTCACAGCCAAAAAAATCTACGACATTCCCCAGCTGGACAACATGCTGGGTGATCGCCTGTCGCGTGGCAACTAGTTTACAATAATCCAAAATCGCCTTACCCAACCCGACAGGATCCTGTGACGCGGCTGGCCATCATCAGCGATATTCATGGCAACGTTGAAGCGTTGCGCGCGGTGCTGGATGACATCACCGAACAGAACGTGGACCAGGTCTATTGC
>JBPCVB010000126.1:0-6764 GCA_051010855.1 Pirellulaceae bacterium
TGGGCCGCGAAGAAAAGCCCGAATCGGATCTGCAGCTGCTGGTTTCCAATATCGGCGTATTGATGGATTGGCCGGCAGCCTACACTCCCAACGGTGGACCCATGGACGCGTTCATGTTGGTGCAGACCAAGAGTCACGAGTCGATATTTGATGTCGTGACAGACTTGCGGAAAACGCTAAATGAAAAATACCCCCATGTCGACTTTGCCTTTGACACCGGTGGCATGCTGACGGCAGCCCTGAATATGGGAGAGCCCTCGCCGATTCACTTTCAAATCGAAAGCTCCAATCTGGAAACCGGGCAGGAAGTCGGTCACATGATTCGTGAAATTGCCGAATCGATTACGGGCACGGCCGACTCCCGCGTGGCCCAGCGGATCGACTACCCGGTTGTGAACGTGAAAATCGACCGACAAAAGGCGCAGGAGCTAAACGTGAATGTCGACGAGGTGATGAAGAACCTTGTGTCGGCCACCAACAGCTCGATCAACTTTGAGCCGGCTTTCTGGATCGATCCCTACAAGGGCAACCATTACTTCCTCGGCGTGCAGTACCCCGAGGAACTTCTGCAAACGCGTGACGTTCTGCTGGACATCCCGGTGCGGGGCGGTGAGGACGGTGTTGTGTACCTGCGTGATGTGCTGGACGAGTTCGAAGAGACTACGGCGCCTTATGTAATTAACCATCGCAACATTACTCGAGTCACGGATGTGTACGTGAACATTCTGCCAGGTTACGACATTGGCTCAGTCGTAACACAGATCGAAGCCGAGTTGGTCAAACTCGGAGCGGCACCCGAAGCCGATGAACGCGGATCGCTGTTCCGACTGGGATCGGTTGCCGACGAGGACAAGACCGACAACAAGGATCCGGTAGTCTGGACCAGCCAGCCGCTGACCAATGCTGACAAATACAAGGGCCGTAACATCCGTATGATGGGCGAAGTTCGTGAAATGCGTGACTCGTTCACACAGTTTTCCAGCGGACTCATTGTCGCGGCGATTCTGGTTTACCTTGTAATGGTGGCACAGTTCCGCAGTTTTCTCGATCCAATGATCATTCTGATGGCCGTGCCGCTCGGATTTGTGGGTGTCGTCGCGGCGCTGATGCTTACGGGAACCAACCTCTCCATCATGGCCTTTATGGGTATCGTGATGATCGTGGGAATTGTTGTCGAGTATTCGATTGTGCTTGTGGATTTTGCGAATCGCGAACTGGCGACCGGCAAAACGCCCCGCGAGGCGATCCTGGAAGCAACCCGTGTACGACTGCGTCCGATTCTAATGACGTCCCTGACCACGTGGCTGGCCATGTTGCCGATGGCGATTGGATTTGGAACGGGCAGTGAAGCCAACATGCCGCTGGCCCGCGCAATTATTGGCGGTGTGATCGGAGCGACTGTGCTATCGCTTTTCGTCGTCCCCTGTTTGTACGTGATGATCAAGAAACCGGTTGCCGACCGCCCCGAATCGGCTCCCGCTCTGGCCTGATTTGGAGAGCAACCATGAAACGTCACAAGAAAATCGGTCTGCACAGCTGCCTGGTCCTGGTCGTTGTGGGTTCGGGGATTGGGTTGGCAGGTGAACGCGCCGATGCCTGGCAACAAGCCAAGCCGGTTCAAACAGCGCAAGTCACGCGTGGCGACCTGAAACACAGCTTTGAGCTGCCGGCCACCGTGCGGGGATTTCAAACCGCAGACCTGTATGCCAAAGTCGGCGGATTCCTGAAGGACATTCCGGTCGACATTGGTGATTCGGTGACAGCCGGCGAAACGCTGGCCACCCTGGATGTGCCGGAAATGCAAAGCGAACTGTTAAGCCGCCAGGCACAGGTCCAGCAGGCCGAGGCCGAAGTCGCCCAAGCGGAAGCTGCTATTGAAGAAGCCCGTGCCGGTCTTGTCAGCCAGCACGCGGTCGTCGATGAGTACAAAACGCTTGTCGCCCAGAACCGTGCCATGCTGGACTATGAAGCAGCCGAGCTGGCCCGCATAAATACTTTGGTCGACCGCGGAGCCGTGAATCGTGAACTGGTTGACGCCAGAAGGTTCAAGCATGACAGTGCCCAGGCGTCACTGGATGCGGCTGAGGCCAAGGTACGTACAGCCGCTGCCGAATTGTCTGCCCGTGAGGCGGCAGTGCGCAAGGCAGAAGCGGACAGGCTGAGTGCCGAATCGCGAGTGACCGTTGCACAAATGGAATTGAAGCATGCCGAAGACATGGCGCGATACGCCATGATCAAGGCCCCGTTCGAAGGTGTAATTACCAAACGCTGGGTCGATGTCGGCGCATTTATCCAGCCGGCCGGAGGGAACAGCTCCGCGCGACCGCTCGTCCAGATCGTGGATGTCAAAACCGTTCGCGTTACGGTCAAAATTTCGATGTCACAACTAGCGTCATTGAATGTCGGCGACCGGGCTGTGTTGCAGGATATCGATGGATTGGAAAGTCACACGTTTCCCGGCGAGATCTCCCGCATGTCGGCCGGTGTTGATGAAAAGTCCCGCATGATGGTTGTCGAATTTGATCTCGACAATTCCGCAGGACACTTGTTGCCAGGCTACTTTGGCTACGCCGAAATTTTTGCGGTCGACGAGACCAATGCATTGCTCGTGCCCGCCACGGCATTGGTCGGTTCCAGCGTCTTTGTGGTGGAAGGTGGTCGCGCGGAGGAAAGAAGCCTGGAAATTCTCGATCGCTCGAGCAATCAGGTCGCAATCAAATCGGGAGTCAACCAGGGTGAGCAGGTGATCACCAATCCAGCCGGCATTCAGGCAGGTGATTCAGTTGCTGCTGCCGGATCGCGCTGATCTGCTGGCACAATAGACCGAATGCCGAAATTTGCCGGGTCTGCTGCGTCACATGGTTGCTGGCACATTGCGAATTTGTACTACCCGTGCCGATTAGTCTTTTCCTTCCGCAACGAGCGCTTCTGCGGGTTCTTCGCGACGGTTTTCCGACATTATTGCTCCATGCGTCACGATTCCGATTCCATTGGTAATCGTCGTAGGGATTGATCGAGTTTTGTCCGCTATTCGGAAAGCAACCAGGATGACAATGTTCAAGGTTACAACTGCTATATGCATTTTGCTGATGGGCATTTCCGGCTGCAGTATCGGAGGTACGGGCATGCGAAGTTCGCTGCATCAGGAGACACTCGCGCTGATCAAACCCCCGCAACAGGCTGACCAGGCTGAAAAGGCTGAAAGGCATCAACAAACTGAATCGCAGGATCAATCAACCATAGAACTGGTCGATCACGAGTCCGCAGAAACTCCACGAGTTGCCCGCGTCACCGTACAAGTGGCCGATCCACCGATTGGCAGCCCTCCGACCATCGCGGACCCGGTGGCAAACACGTCTGAGCCATTGCTCGTAGAACAATCACCATTGATGGCAGAGCAACAGTTTTCGCCAGCTGCGTTCCCGATCGATCTGGCAACTGCGTTGCAATTGGCCGGTGCCGATAACTGGAACGTGCGACTGGCTCGCGAACAGGTGCAGGAAGCCCAGGCCGACTATCTGGCTGCTCGCGCGATGTGGCTGCCATCCCTGAGCGCCGGACTCGGCTACAACCACCATGATGGCCGCATCCAGCAGACGACCGGCGAGGTTATCGACGTCAGTCGCAATTCGCTGTTTGCCGGAGCAGGCGCTTCGATCACCGGTCATTCGATTTCCGGAGGTGCTGGAGGACCGATGCGTTTGGTCGTGGACTTGTCACTGGCAGACGCCCTGTTTGAGCCGTTGTATCGTTGCCAACTGGTGCACGCTGCTCGTTCGAGTGCAAACGCGGCGTTTAATGATGCACAGTTCCAGGCGGGCGCCGCGTACTACCAGCTGGTGCGGGCCAATTCCACACTGGCACTGGCCCAAATCAACTTGAACGAAGCGACGGAAGTACTCAACACGACCACGAACTTCGTCGAGGCTGGCAAGGGATCGCCTGCCGATGTTAGCCGCATGCGGGTGATCGAGCGGAGCCGTCAGCAACTGGTCACGCAGGCCGGTGCAGACATGGCGATCGCGTCAACTCAACTGGCTCGCGTGTTACAAATGGATTTGACGCAACTGGCCCCGCAGGCCCAACTGATGCCGTCACCCGGTAGCGATATCCCTGTAGCCTTGATGGAAAATGTGGGCGATCTCAATGGTCTGGTGGCGCTGGCTATTAACAGCCGTCCCGAAGTGCAACAGCTGTGTGCCCAAACACGGGCAGCGGCCAGTCGGACATCAGCGGAACAGTGGCGACCGCTTGTACCAAGTGTGCATCTTGGGGCATCGGGCGGCGGATTCGGCGGCGGCCAGGGAAGTTCCTTCCCCGATTTCAACGGTCGTGCCGATATGGATCTAGCAGTTGTTTGGCAAGTGGAAAATCTCGGGCTGGGTACCCGCGCAGTTCGCAAGCGAACCCAAAGCCTACAACGTCAGGCTAATTTGCAATTGGGCGACGCACGCGATCAGGTAGCAGCCGAGGTTGCTCAGGCGTGGTATCAGGTCAATGCGACCTTGCAACAAATCGATGTCGCCGAAGAGAGCGTGACCAGCGCCGCCGACGCCATGTCCAAAACGATGGAGCGGATTCGCGGTCTCGAAGGCGATCCACTGGAATTGATCGTTTCACTCACTGCCATGTCACAGTCCCGCACCGAGTATCTCGATCGCGTGATCGATTACAACATTGCCCAGCTGAGACTACTGCGGGCGATTGGCACCAGCGGCGCGGGTTTGCAGTAATCGAATATCTCCGAAACCTGAAGTTACTTGCTGAGAGTCCCTGTGCGCGCCACTACTGCGATTCCCTGGAATCGGTGTCCGAGTAGCGTGCGGACTCGGTATCGTACTCCGGGAAACCCACGATCGTTCGCAGTTCTGCAAAATCAAGCAGGTCACCGGGGGTCTCGCCCAGCCGCAGCGCCTTGAGCGCATCCTGCATTGCACGTGTGGCGGCCGACAGCAGCGTTAGCGGGTAGGCGGCGATCGAGTAACCAAGCGATTCGAGCTGATCCGGCGACAGCACGGGCGTATCGCCCCCCTCGACCATGTTGGCCATCTTCGGTCCGGGGATGACGCGGCAGAACTCCTCCATCTCGGATTCGCAACGCGGCGCCTCCGGAAAGACGATGTCAGCGCCCAGGTCGACAAACGCCTTGCAGCGGTCGATGGCCTCCGCCAGGCCGTGCGTGGCTCGCGCGTCGGTACGCGCTAATATGAGCACGTCGGCGCCTTCCTCTCTAGCGTCAACTGCCGCTCTCACACGCAAGCAGGCTTCGTTGCGATTGACCACAGCCTTGCCAGGCGTGTGTCCGCAACGCTTGGGTGCGACCTGGTCCTCGATCATGGCACAGGCAAAGCCCGCCGCCGCATAGCCATGCACGGTGCGTTTCACGTTGACAGGGTTGCCATAACCCGTGTCGGCGTCGCCGATCACGGGAATCTGCACCGCGTTGCAGATCTGTCGGCCCTGATCGACCATCTCGCCGTACGAAATGAGACCGGTGTCGGGCAGACCAAGACGTGCCGCAGACACCGCAAAGCCGGACATGAACGTCAGCCGGAAACCCGCGGCCTCGATCAATCGCGCGGAGTGAGCGTCGAAACAGCAGGGCATAATCTCGAGGCCTGGAGCATCGAGAAGCGATTGCAGACGGACACGAGGCGATGACACGGACTTCCTCCAGCGGAGGGCCCATTTCAACGCGCAAAAACCGGTGCGTCAACCGCGGCGACAAACCGACCGCCATCGCAAGCATGCCAGTGGGCATACCAGGCGAGCCCCGCGTCGGCCTCGTGACCACGCCGACGAGACTGCTCACTAGTCGTCATCGTCCTTGTATTGACGATTCAACGCGCGATCGAGATCGGCGGCGGCGACATTGCGATCAACGACCTTGCCGTCTTCGTCCACCAGAATCATGGTAGGCACGAGCGAAACGCCGAGCTGTTCGGCCAGCGGGCTGTCGAGTTCGCCTTCGGCATACAGGTGAGTCCATGGCAGATTGTTTTCACGCAAATACCCGCGCAAATCATCTGGCGTTCGGTCGAGACTGACCCCGACCACCGTAAAGCCACGGCGACGATAGCGGTCGTAGGCTTCCTTGATCTGTCGCAAGTCGTTCTTGCAGGGTTCGCACCAGGTAGCCCAGTACTGAATAAGCACCACTTTGCCCTCCAGCGACGACAGATCAAACGAGTTGCCATCGATGGTTTGCCCGCGCAGCGGGACCTTGCGGCCTTCCGAATTCAGCCGGATGTTGGCGCCTCGAGCCTTGCGCGCAGCAGCGGAGCCGGGAAACGTGTCAGCGATTCGCGTATACCAGTCCTCGGCTTCGTCGATCTTGCCGGAGAATTCGTCATTCAGGCCAACCTGCAGCATGGCGTCCGCAGACTGTTCGGCTCGCGGGTGAGCTCGCACGAATTGTATGAGCTTCTCCATAAATTGATCCTGAACTTCTTCCAGTTCATCCTGTTTGGCATCCTGCATGCGTTTGGAGAAGAAGCTGTTGATCAATCGGTATTTCGCATAGGCGATGTCACCGTCGACAACGTCATCGTCGTTTTCGGAGTCACGGATAAAGCCTTGCAGGAATTCCACGCCGTCGTCGTATTGTCCGTTCTGGTAGGCACCGCTGACCATGTCGGCAAGCTGCCGGACCCCGTTGTCCCGGTTTTCCTCCTCCTCCGCGTTTTTCCTCCTCTTCTTTCTCCTTTCTTCTCTTTTTTCTTTCCTCTTTTTCCTTTCCCTCTTTTCTTCTTCTTCCCTCTTTC
>JBPCVB010000127.1:0-2626 GCA_051010855.1 Pirellulaceae bacterium
ACAACTGGAACAGGTGATGGAATTCCTCGACAGTAGGATCACCAATTTCGATCTTGTAGGGAATTCGTCGCAGGAACGCTTCATCCACCAGATCTGCCGGTTCGAGGTTGGTGGAGAAAATGATCAGTTGTTCAAACGGCACCTGAATTTTCTTGCCGGAAGCCAGTGTAAGAAAGTCAATGCGGTTTTCCAGCGGCACGATCCAGCGGTTCAGCAGTTCGGTTGGTTCAATTCGCTGACGGCCAAAGTCGTCGATCAGCAGGCAGCCGCAATTACTTTTCATCTGCAAGGAAGCTTCACTGACGTTGCTGCGTGGATCGTGGCGAATTTCCAGCGAATCCATCGTCAATTCACCACCTACCACCACCGTCGGGCGTTTGACCTTGACCCAGCGTTGGTCAAAGGCGGCTTCCTGGAGAATGCTTTGTTGTTCCTTGCCAGCCATTTCGTGGAACGCTGCGTCGTACAACTTGATGATCTGGCCGTCCTCGTAAATCGCGTGCGGAATCCAGATTTGCTGTCCAAAACATTGCGTAATCCGCTTGGCCAGCGTCGATTTACCGTTACCTGGTTCGCCATACAGAAACAACCCGGCGCCCGAATTGATGGCGGGACCGAGATTCTCGAACAGGTCGTGATTGATGGAGATATCGCGAAACGCCTTGAGCAGTTCGCTTTCCTTGGGATTCTCGGCCCGAATCGTCTGGGCTTCGGCCGACAACACGTAATCCATCAGCGGTACCGGAGCCGGACCCACGTAGGAACAGGCTGCCATGGCCGCGGTGGCTCGATCCCGACCGGATTCTGTTAATGCATAAAAGTAATCATTCAGCGGAGCCGAGCCCTGGTGCACGATGATTTGCCGTGAGCGCAGGTTCTGAAACATGTTCTCAATCATGTTGAACGACAGGCACATCTCCTCAGCGAGTTGACGGCCACTGCGTCGACCGGCCAGCAACAAGCGCTTGCAAATCAACTGTTCGATCATTGAGGACGGTAGTCCGGTTTCTTCCAGCGTGGCCGGTTCCGACGGACGAAACGATTCGTCCGACAAAATGGTTGCCAGCAGGTCAAGTGATCCAGCGCTGGTTTCGGTAACACTCATAACTCGACTCTCCATCACAATCGTTGCGAATGCCGACGCAGCAGTTCGCCAGGGGCATTACGGTTCAATTGCATATAGGCTTTAAATGCAGCCCACTTACGCCGAATCCTGAAAACGTAGTCGATTTCGCCAGGCCGGCCGGTTTTTGTTTGCCGGTCCCTTACTTCGTGCTAGATGTATAGCGTGGGATTACTGCATCCCCGCGTTTTGACGACTAACCAAACCCTGACGACTACCCCCAGGCCGGTCCGCGCCGCTTGATACGCATGGAAACGCAAAACAACGCCCCAGACACTTCGCTAAATGCCACCGAATGGTTTCTGTCGGGACAGATCGATGAATCCGACGGTATTCGCCGTATCAAGATTCCCTCGCTGCCCTGCGACGTGGGCCGTAGCTCGGACGCCGGTGTCTCCATTCCATCGAATGCCGTCTCCAAGACGCACGCCGAGTTCTTTGCCATCGACGGCAAACTGTGTGTCCGCGATTCGGGCAGTACCAATGGCACGTTCGTCAACGGACAACGCATCCTCGATTACATGCCGCTGGAAGAAGGTGACTTGATCCAGTTCGCCACGATCGTGTTTCGACTTTCCTCGGGACGCAATCAGACCGAAGGCCATACGTTGCACGAAGATTCGTGCGATCGTGCACTGGCCATGATGCAATTTGACCGCCTGATGAACGATGGCGGACTGGTTCCGTTCTTTCAGCCGATCGTACAGGTCAGCGACAAAAAGTCGATTGGCTATGAAATCCTCGGACGCAGCCGACTGTTTGGTCTCAAGACTCCGGCCGAAATGTTCTCGGCTGCATCAAAGCTGAATCTGGAAGCCGAACTCAGTCGCGTGATGCGGATCCACGGTGTGCAACTGTGTTCCCAGCTGCCGTCCGATATGGAAATCTATCTGAATACCCACCCTACCGAACTGGCCCGCGACGGCCTGTACGAATCACTCGTGGCCCTGCGCGAAGTTGTGCCGGACCTGCGAATCACGCTGGAGATCCACGAAGCCGCCATTACCAATCCGGGTTTGATCATCCAGTTGAGAGAACGACTCGCTGATCTCAACATGAAGCTGGCGTTTGACGACTTTGGAGTCGGTCGCGCCCGTCTGGTTGAACTCAGTGAAGTGCGTCCGGATGTCGTCAAGTTCGATATGAAACTGACTCGCGACATTCACCGGGCCACAGAAAAACGAAAGGAAGTCGTGGCACTGATCGCCAAGATGGTTAATGACCTCGGCATTCAATCCCTTGCTGAAGGCGTGGAAACCGTGGAGTCACACGAGATTCTGCGGGACATGAATTTCGCGCTCGCCCAGGGATTCTATTACGGCAAACCATCACCCATCGGTGTGTGGCTGCCCAGTTCAACGTTGCCCGGCACCAAGACCGGTCCGTTTCCTGATGGAGGCGACACCGATCCTGAAAATCCGTCCACTACTGACTAGGCAGCGACTGCAGTCCGACGAAACGACATCAGTCCGACGAAACAATTGGGAGTTGTGATGAAAAACG
>JBPCVB010000128.1:0-8287 GCA_051010855.1 Pirellulaceae bacterium
GTGACCAGATCAACGTGGAGGGCAACCAGCCGCTGCTGGTTGCTGGTCGTTACGGCGCCGGAAACGTGCTGTACATGGGATTCATGGGCACGTGGCGTTGGCGTCGTGTTGGATTACGGGCCCAGTACTTTGATCGGTTCTGGATTCAGGTGGTAAATCACCTGGTCGAGACGCGATCATTGCAAGGCAAGCGGCGAGGCTTTATCGATACCGAACGCAACGAGTACGAATTGAGTCAGGAAGTCATCTTCACGGCCCGTATTCTTGACGAGCGATTTGAAGAGTTGCTGTTACCAACGGTTCCAGCGCAAGTTCAGTCCGATGATGGCCGGGTCCGCAATATTGAACTCAAGCTGTTGCCTGGCCAGACAGGACAGTACGAAGCAACATTTGTACCCGCCGGGACGGGATCGTTCCGCGTCAGTGTCCTATTGGATACCGACGATGAGGAAAGTGCCATCGAGCCGGTATCATTCGTGGTCAAGCCGCCCAGCGTGGAATCGCGTGCCTACTGGCTTAATGAAAAGCTCTTGCGTGACATTGCCGATGCCTCCGGCGGCCAGTACTTTACACTCGATCAGCTGGAAGAGCTGCAAGCGAGCGTACCTAACATCGAATCGACCACTGAATACAACAGTCCCCCGGAACCGATCTGGGATGTCAATCAACGTTTGCGTTACATCGCCTTCCTGTTGCCCTTCCTGTTGCTGACGGTCGAGTGGGCTGTTCGCAAACGATACAAGCTGCTTTAACCCGCGTCACGGATTCGCATGTCGACAACCACACTGCCACAAAAAATTCCCCAACCGATTAGTCAGCGTCTGCGCCAGTTGCGTAGCGCTATCAGCCGGTTTTTGCTGGTTGATGGTCTGAGCCGGTTGTTGGCGGTCGTTGTAGTTCTGGTCCTGGTCGACGTGGTACTGGACCGGTTTTTCAAAATGGATCTGGCCCAGCGTGGCATTATGCTGGCGGTCATGGTCGCGATTGTGCTGGCCGTGTGTTTCTTTCGCCTGCTCAAGCCGTTTTCACGCAAGGTGGGTGACGATGCCCTGATTCTGCAGGTGGAAGACCAGCACAGTGAATTGCAGGAAAGCATGATTAGCGCTGCCCAGTTGTCACGGGAAACAGAACTCGAACAGCGCGGTTACTCCCAGGCCCTGGTTGATGCCACGATTCAACACGGCAGCCAAATGGCTTCGCAGGTTGATTTTGGCAAGGCCATTAACCGTGGCGCCCTGGCGCGCAACTTGATCCTGTTACTGGTTAGCGCGATTGGGATTGGTGCGATCGCCTGGGGAGTCACCAACACACCATTTTGGAAGACATGGTTTAACCGCAATGTTCTGTTGACGGACGATCAATGGCCGCGAGACACAATCCTTTCCATTGTGGGCGTGGAAAACGGAACCCTGGTGCTGCCGCGTGGCGAAGATCACGAATTGCTGGTCGAGGTTTCGGAAACAAGCCGAGTCAGGAAAGTGGATGTTACGATTGAATTTGACGATGGAACCAGCAACCGCACTCTGCAAAAAATGCGACGCACCGGAAATCTGGACGACCGGGAACATGTGCTGATGTTCCGTAACGTGGCCAACGAGTTCCGCTTTCGTGCCCGCGGCGGTGACGACGTGACTGAATGGGTCAACGTGCAACTCGTTGATCCACCGGTGTGGTCTGAACTCGATCTGACGCTGCATCTGCCTGAATACACCGGAATTTCCACACAGCAATTGCCGGCCGGGGGCGGACCTCACGCAGTGCTCAAGGGCAGTTATCTATCGATTCGCGCAGTGCCCAACAAACCGCTCAGCGTGGCCAACCTGCAATCGGACGACAACCAGTGGCCCCTGACGCAACGCGAGGACGGCGAGTATTCGTTGTCTATTCCGGCTGCAGATTTGCTGGGCGGAAAATACACGTTTGATCTGGCCGATGCAGGTGGTCTGCGTTCCAGCCGACCTGCCAGTTTCAATATCAAGATCAAAACAGATCGTGCTCCGGCGGTTCGAGCTTCGTTGCTGGGGATCAGCGGTCTGATTGTACCGCGTGCCATGGTGCCGGTTCGTTTTACCGTTGGTGACGAATTCGCAATTACCCGACTGGAATTCGACTACAGCTGGCGTAGCAATGAATCCGTTACCGGGTCTGTACCACAGTCCGGGCGAATAGACATCACTGACTTGAACCCCGAGTTGGCCCAGGAAATGGGCAAGTCGGAAATCAAATCGGTGGCTGTGCTGGATCTGGAACCCCTGCAGGTACCGGTGGGAGTCAGTCTGCGACTATTCGTAGCCGCGACCGACAACAACACACTTGATGGACCCGGAGTGGATAAATCGCGTGAATTCCTGTTGCGTGTCGTTTCGGAAGAGGAACTTCGGGCCGACTTGTTGCGTCGGGAGATAGAACAACGCAAGGCATTCGAGTTGATCCTGAAAAGTCAGGAACGATTGATGCTTGATCTGCAGGGCATTGTCGACCAGGCAGATTCGTCTACCGAAATGGACGCCGACGCGACACTGGATCAACTGCGGGACGCCCAGCGTCGGCAAAAGCTGGTGGGTACCAACTCGGCGAGGGTCGCCAACAACTTCGAGGGATTCCTCGTGGAAGTCATGAACAACCGGCTGAATGAAGAAGAGGAAGAGATCGACGACTCCATGTCCATCGAAGTCCGGTTTAACGAGAGAATCATTCAACCGATTCGGGACCTGGATCAGGGAGACATCATCTTTGCAGCGCAACTGATTGACCAAAGTCAGCGCACGGTCGACACCAATGCAAATTCGCTGAATCGCCAACGCCTGCTGGCGAGCCTTGGCGATACCATGAACAAGCAACGGGAGATTATTGCGGAGATGCAAAAGATCCTGTCGGCCATGATGGATTCCGAAACCTACCAGGAAGTCGTTAACAAGCTGATTGAAATCAAGCGTAATGAGGAAAGTGTCCGGGAATTGACCCGGCAGCAACGCGAGGAGGCCGGCAATCGCGGCGTCTTTGATGATGAGGATATGTTCGACGATCCCGCACCGGAAAACGAACAACCGGAAGATGATGACAAAAAAGACGGTGATGATGGCAGGTAAATTACCGGGCCATTATCAAATTTGATCCATTCCCCGTTTTTCGGGATACTTGATATAGGAAGACGGAACTCACAACCTTCCATCCAGTTTGAAAGAGGCAGTCATGAAACGATTTGCAAAATCTTGCATTGGAATGCAGTTCGTGTTGGTGGCCTTGTTTGCGTTTCCCGTTGTCGCCCAGACGCAGGATGACGAACGACGCAATCAGCTCAGTGAGCGTCAGCGAATGGTCGAGCGGAGCATGGCGGAACTGGAAGCCAAGTTCGAGATCATTGCCCAAAAGCTGGAAGAAAAGGAACCAGAACGGGCTGCCCGACTGGTCCAGGCCCTGCAACAGGCCAAGGAGAACCTGATTGCCAGGAAGATGGCCGAGATAACCCGTCTGCTTGACGAGCAGAAACTTGAGGAGGCCGAAGCGGAACTGGATGCGGTCATTCTGAATCTCGAAGCGCTCGTGCGTCTGCTCCTGAACGAGCAGGAAGACACGATGAGCCGGCAAGAGGAGATCGACAAGCTAAAGCAGTGGCGTGAGCAGATCGTTGCCATCAAACGCGAACAGCAACGGCAAACGGATGAGACCGACAAGATTGCCAACAAGGATGAAACGCTCCGCGACCTTGAAGAACAGATCAGGGCCGTGGAAGAATTGATTGAGAAACAGGAATCCGTCATCGATGAGACCGACAAGAATCGTGGCGCGGGACTGCAGGCCCTCGACGGTGTGGCCGACCAGCAATTCGACGTGCGGCAGGAAACGGAAGAGCTTGCTGAGGAAATCGCAGGCGATACCGAGTCCAGCGCAGAGGAATTGGAAAGCGACCCGTCCGGCGAAGAAACGCAGCCGGGTGAGCAATCAGGCCAACAACAATCGGGTCAACAACAGGAAGGTCAGCAACAAGCCGGACAGCAGCAGGAAGGTCAGCAGCAGGAAGGTCAGCAGCAGGAAGGACAGCAACAGGAAGGTCAGCAGCAGGAAGGACAACAGCAAGAGGGGCAGCAACCGTCCGGTCAACAACAGTCGGGCCAGCAGCAATCGGGTCAACAACAATCCCAACAACAACAAAATGCCCAGCAACAACACAAGCAACCGGGCCAACAGCCATTGGAGGATGCAGCCGGTAACCAGCGACAGGCCGAAGAGGAGTTAACCAACGGTCGGGCGGCTCGTGCTCGCAACGCCGAGGAAGCAGCGCTGGAGGACCTTAAGGAAGCATTGGCGGAACTAAAAAAGGAACAACGGCGAATTGCTTCCTTGCCGCCGGAAGCCTTTCAGAAAATGGCTCAGGAACAACGTCGCACCGAAAACAAGACTGAAGACCTGGCTCGAGACATGCAGAATACGCCGCAGAGCGGCCAGCAAGGTCAGGAGGGCCAGCAAGGCCAGTCCGGTCAACAACAGCAACAACAAGGTCAACCTGGACAACAAAGCGTGCAACGTGCCCAAAAGGCCATGCAGAATGCAGCGGGCGATCTTGCCGAACAAGATCCGGAACGTGCGGTGCGACAACAGGAGAAGGCCGAAGAGGAACTCGACAAGGCGTTACGCGAAATCGAGGAACGACTCGACCAATTGCGTGAGGAAACACGCGAGGAAAAACTGGCTCGCCTGGAAGCCCGTTTTCGTGAGATGCTCATGCGACAACAGATTGCCACCATTATGACGGTGGATCTGGATGACAAGAAAACGCACCTTGGCAAACTTCGTCGCCGCGACTTGTTAACCATTTTGCGTCTCAGTTCGGAAGAGCTGGAAATCAGCGAGCTTGGCCAACAGGCATATGATCTGCTGCTCGAGGACGGTACCAGCATTGTGTTTCCTGAAATGGTGCAACAAACGCGAGACGATCTCGGACGTGTGGCACAGTTGCTGGAATCCGAACAAACCGGACCGCTTACGCAGTTGATTCAGCGCGATATTGAAGCCAGCCTGGAAGAAATGCTGGAGGCGTTGAAACAAACACGTAAAAACAACGAAGGTGGCGGTGGTGGTGGTGGCGGTGGTAACGCACCGCTATTGCGGAAATCCGCGGAACTTAAGATGCTCAGGGCAGCCCAGTTGCGTGTGAACCGCCTTACCAAGCAGTTTGACTTGATCCGACCCGACGGTACACTTGAAGGACCGCTAAAACGCGAGTTAGGAAACATCCGTGTCCGTCAGGCTGATATCGTCGAAATGATGATCCGGATTATGGAAAAGGAACAGTAAACCAGTCCTTCCCCCAGGGAACAGCCATGAACTCTCTTTATTCGAGGCAACTGTTAACCGGATTGGCAATCTTGTTGACCGCGTGCTTCTGCACCAACGTGATTGCCAACGATGGTGGTGACGATGTCGTCAAGAACTTTGTCGCTCACGTCGACTCGCTGGACAGCATCGATCAGGCTGCCAAGGACGAGATCAAGCAAATGATTGAGGATTTGCGTGCCGACGAGTACTCGCGCATGGAAGCAGTGACCGCCGGCCTGGCCCGCATCTACCCCGAGTACGAAACAGCCATAATGGCAACCCAGGAAGATGACCTGACCGAAGCGATCAGCAAGCTGACTCCGTATGTCGATTCAGACGACATGTTTCTGGCCGCGGACTCCTCGTTCTTCCTCGCTCGCACCCTGATGAACGAACAGCGTTATGAAGACGCGATTCCCATTCTCGAACGCCTGACCGTGGAACTCGGTGATTACTCGTTGCACGCAGGCCCGGCAGTCTACTTCAGCGGAGTTGCCCAGGCCAACATGCTTGAGAACCAGCGAGCGCTGCAATCGTTCGCCGAATTCCTCGATGGTTTCCCGGAAGCCCCCGAGCGACTTCGTGTCGCCGCCTGGCGGCAGATCCAGATCATTCAGGCCATTTCCGAAGGCGGTCTGGAAGACATTCTCCAACGCATGGATTTTTCCGAGCGACGCCTGGAAATTCAGAATACCGACGAGCTGACCCAGGAAGAACAGGATCGCGTCGTTTCCATGCTGGCCCAGCTGATTGAAGAAGAAGAGAAAAAGGAATGCAGCAGCTGCAACAGCAAAAAGAACTGTGAAGGCCAGCAAGAAAGCCAGGGAGAAGGTGAAGGTGAAAACGAAGGTGAGGGCAAATCCAATTCTGGTGGTACCAGCAGCAATCCCAATGGGGTTGTTCGGCGTACCTACGAGAATGGACCTGCCAGTCCCTGGAGCCGCTTGCGTGAACGCACACGCGATGCCGCGAACAACGCAATCAAGCAGCGTTTGCCGGCCCGTTATCGCCCCGTGGTTGAAGAATATTACGAAACCACCTCCGGCAATGAGGAAGACGACAAGTAGCCAGGGTCCCTGATCCAGTCAGGTGACCACCCGAACACAAAGGCACTTGCCGCGGCCCAGCAGCAAGTGCCTTTTTTTCATCCGGTCCAACTACGATCCAGCCATGAACCCAATCAAACTCGCCGCCGCAACCGCATGCCTTGTGCTAGTCTGGTTACCCTGCCCCGGTTTCGCGCAATCCCAATGCACCATTACCCGGATCACCGGTGAGCGGGAAACGGCCAGTATCCGCGAAATCGTAGATGGCATGTTACAGGTCGGTAATAACACGATCGCTCTGGATGAGTTGATGGTGATTCAAACAGACCGACCGGTCGAGGCTGGTCGTCAGCCGGTGCGTGTGTACCTCTCTGGAGGAGGCGAGCTGACGGCCGACGCAGTCACGTTTACCGGCGAGCAGTTTACGCTGGCAACACCTTTTGGAACTTTTGACATGCCTCCAGAATCGATTCGCGGAATTGTGTGGCAGACCGACGTCGATCTGGATCGCTACAATCGCCTGATCACCCATCGCAGTGTCGAAGCCGACAAGGTCATCGCCAATACGTCCCAGGGACAGGGGGTTGTGGACGGTCTGATCGAGAGCATTGATCAGGATCGTTTGATTCTGAACTACGAAGGACGGTCGCGACCGGTGTCGCTTGCCAAGGTTGTGGGCATTGTCACGGCGGATCTGAAACCGGCGACCCCGGGTTCTCCCCGCGGCATGATCAAGCTGGTCGATGGCTCAACCATGTCCGGCCGACTTGGAAACCTGCGGGATGGCAAACTCGATGTTTACCTGCCCGGTGAAGCGGCCGTTGCCATCGACTGGAATGATGTTTCGATGATTTCCCTGTCTTCTGATCGAGTCCAGTGGTTGTCCGATCTGGTCCCAACGGATGTTGTGCAGAATTCGCTGGCCACCGTTGAATTTGGCTGGCAACGTGACCGCAGCGTGGAAGGCAATTCGCTGCGTTTGTACTGGCCCACTCAGGGAGCGTCCGTGGAGTATGCCAAGGGCATTGGGACGCACGCCGCCAGTCGAATTGAATTTCTCAACGAGGGTAACTACGACCGATTCGCCGCAATTGTCGGTATCGACGCAGAAACAGGTGGCAAAGGCGACTGCATCGCCAGCATCTGGGCGGACGGAATCAAGTTATGGGAATCCGAAATCGTTGCATTCCGTGATCCCGTCGAGGTCGCGGTCGATATCGCGGGGATGAAAAACATTGTGCTGGTCGTGCGCAATGGGCGCCATCTGGATCTGGGAGACCATGTCGATTGGGTGGAAGCGCGGCTCCTGCGTACCGCTCCCCGTCAGTAAGTTCAATTTTCAAATCGCCAACAAATCGCCAACGAAAGGCCAACCGTGACGATTTTCGCCAACCCGGACTGCCTCATTCCCGTGCGATGGATCCTGTGTCCACTGTTGACTCTTGCCTGCCTGTCCCCGGCATTTGCGCAAGAGCAACCTGAGTCACTGACAGCCGAGGAATTGCAACTGGTTCGTGACGTCGAAGAAGCCCGCATTCGCGTCGTGGAGAAGGTGGTTGGTAGTGTGATCGCGATTTACGGGCCCAGTCGTCAGGGAGGCGGTTCGGGAGTCATTATCGATCCCAGTGGCATTGCGCTGACCAATCACCATGTCATTGAAGGTGCAGGGTTGCACGGTTTTGGTGGTCTGGACGACGGCGAATTGTACGAATGGGATCTGATTGGCACCGACCCGGGTGGCGATGTGGCAATCATCAAAATGAAAGGCAAGGATCAATTTCCCTTTTCCCCGCTCGGCGACTCCGACAAGGTCAAGGTCGGGGACTGGGCGTTGGCAATGGGCAATCCGTTTTTGCTCGCGCACGATCCGGTACCACACATCACACTGGGCGTGGTTAGCGGTGTCGAGCGCTTTCCGGAAGGCG
>JBPCVB010000129.1:0-3133 GCA_051010855.1 Pirellulaceae bacterium
ATCGAAAGTAGCATTCTACGATGAAGCCGGCGTTTCAAACACAGCGGTCCTGGGGCCTACGTGTTGCTTCAGTTTTCCATCATCGCCCTTAGTAATGATTTCGGCTTTTTACAACTCGATTAGGAGACAACAGGATTTGCTGCAGCTTCGTGGACAGACCAATGGTATCTGCGGCTCTGCGAAAAGTAGGATTGACTTGCTTCGAGCCTTTGAATTCTCCTGCCGTTGTGTTTGACGATTGATTGTTGCTAATCCGACTCGCGAATTGTCGTGAAGGTCCGTTCGATTACGTCTTTGCCTGATGTAGCTTCGGCCTGTGTTGCCGAGACGATGTGCGCAGTCGCCAGCCCGATGCAAATGAGAAGTAAAACAGACCACAGCATTTGCAGTATGTTCTCTAGTTTCGACGCAGATTTAGCCATAGTTTTTCAGCGTTCTTTCGCGTGCGATCAAACAGCCCCTCCATCGTGTTTTTGTGTAGTGGGCAGAGGTAGCGACACCACGGGCGGTACAGAAACAAAGACATTAGAACGATCATCGCCATCAACACAAACTGATAGTTGCTGCCAGTCAGGCGGAACATCGTTCCAAAAATTTCAAAACTTGTCAGGCTTGGATTTCGATAAATCAACGCCAGGCTTACGGCGAGAATGACGAGCCCCCGCTGCAGCCAGAGCAACACCTTGGGCCATTTCACTCGGCGCGGTTTGGCCCCCCCGACTTGCGCCAGAACTTCCTGCGCAGCACCGAATGGACAGAAGTCGTAACAGTAGACGTTCCAGTTGCGACGAGCCTTGAACAATAACAATCCCGCGATCAGGATGTACCAAAAGATGTGTGTGTGCCAATCTGGCCAGTAACCCAACAGGACCATGTTGATATGCGCGAGTATGAACTGGCTGTTCAGGACGAATCCCAGGAATACGAGCCCGACGAGCATCGTGATCCAACGTGCGACGTTTCGCTGTTTGCCTTTTAAATAGCGACGCTGGATCACGGCCGTTGCAAACAAAGCAAGCAGGACGATTTCAGGTAGCCCGAAATTGATGCCGCGTCTTTCCTTCGGCACTTCCAGCTTAAGTTCGTCAGCGGCCACGCCGTCGACTGATTTGCGAACGGCCTGAGTCAGGGCACGCGAAGTGTACGTCGCTCCTGAAACGGCATCGACATCCGCATCGATGGAAATGGATCCGGAATGGTTCTTTTTGACCAATTTCTCCAGAAACCGTTCTCGTTTCAATCGGTCGACGAATGCTGGTGTTTCACGATGCGTGACGACGGCGAGACTCTCGGCTTCTCCTTCAGGTGTCACTGCAATCGCGATTTGCAGTGGTCCGCCGAAACCGCTGGCTGTATTGGTTGCAACATACCCGAGCGTTCGACCTTCCGCATCGAGCGCCCGAAACCTCAGGTCATTGATTCGGTCGAATCGCTCCGCCTCCGGGTAAGCAAGCTCAAAAAACGGTTCCAGTCCTCGCCCGGCGCGACTACTTCCAATGAACCAACAAACAACAAACCAGATTACAACGACGATGGCGATGATCTCAGGCGTCTTCCAACGCGGTTTGTTTGGCGCCGATTGGTTCAGGATAGGGAGTTTGTTACGCATCGACTTTTACAATACCCGACGCTACCGCGTTCGGCTCGAGTATGAAACTGATTCTAAGACTTCCAAAACCTATCGACCTTCTCCGGATCATTGACGCTTCCGTAACCAAAGACCTTGTCCATTTCCTTGTTGAACTGGTGCAAAGGGCCCGGTGTGATGATGTTCGTGGCCTCGACAAAATCGTGGTGCCAGAAGTCTGGTTTGTTGTAGGGGCAGGCGGCCACGCAGGACGCACATCCGGTTCCCCCTTCGACCCAGTACTCGTAGCACTTCAGCGTGTCATTCTGCCACTTCTTCACGCCCTTTTGATTCGCAAACTCGTAATTCGGATCGTCCGCTCCCTCGTACGTTGCTTCGAACGAAGGGTGGTCTTCGTGTGTGATCGACTCCGACGGGCAGGCATCGGCACATCGCTTGCAATGAATACAAAAGTTGGTGATGCCGAAGTCTCTGGGAGGGTCATATTCGACAAATTCAAAGTCTGTGTAGACTTTGCAAATACGCACGTTGGGACCAAAACCGGCGGCGATCATCCAGCCGGCGCGCGCCAGTTCGCCAAGTCCGGCGGAAACGGCGTAAGCGGTGCTTAACCCGAGATCATTTCCTGAGGCGACCGCCCGGTAACCCAATCGACGAAGGAACTTGGCAAGGTGTGGGGCAACGATATCCATTTCCGAATAGCCCTGGCCGGTGGTCGCATCGGCGATGGCTGTGGGGGCCGCAGACATCGCAATGTAATCCTGCTCAATCAGACAGACGATCACCGTTTTCGGTTCAAACGGAAAGTCATCTTCCCAAGTCAGTTCCTTGTCATTGATGGGATCGTAAATCGGATCGTAATCGAACCTCTTGTCGCGCGGCGTGATCCCGCAGGCAGCTGCACCGTACAACTCAGCAGCCCGCTTGATCGCAGCGGCTGCCTCCTGTTTCGAATCAAACTGCCATTGCTCATCCGCGACATCCGATTGGTCCCAACTGCGCGCACCTGAATCTGGTTGAGCAGCCGGACCGGACCGTTGACTTGTGAGCCAGCTGCCACTGCGCAGCGCATAGTCCAATTGAGTGTACCCCGGTTCATCACGGATCTTTCCCTGCTTGGCAATTGCATCGCTGGTTGCGACGGTGAATTCTTTTCCGTCACGTTTGGCGCGAGCCTCCCAAGCTTCCACTCGCTCCGGATACTGTTCCTGCAGCTTTTCGCTGATACAGAATGTTTGAATGCATTTTCGATTATCAAATGGTTTGTAGTCGTCGGTCATTTCGTTTGGAACCTGGTCAAGAGGTATTCCCTTGGACCTGATGGCCGCATAAACCCCCAAACCGGTCGCTGCGACAGCCGCCCCGCCCGCGATCGCGTGCTTGAATCCGATCGCCCCCACCAAGGATTCGCCAAAGAATCCACGACGAGATGTGCCTTCCGGTTTGCCGCGCGTTGTTTCCGATTCGATGTCGCCGGCAGTCGCCTTAGAATCGTTTACCAGTGGCGAGTCTGTAACATGCTCCACGGGCCGAACCAGAAAACGC
>JBPCVB010000130.1:0-4944 GCA_051010855.1 Pirellulaceae bacterium
CGGTGAACGATACCCTTGTCGTGCGCGTATTGCAGAGCGTCGCAAACCGCCGGAACAATCTCCAACGCATGCTTTGCAGTCAATTTGTTGCCGCGGATCATCTGACGCAAATTGATCCCGTCGACATATTCCATAACGAAGAAATACAGGTTGTCGACCTGGCCAAAATCATGAACGGTGACGATGTTGGGATGATTGAGATGGGCCATCGCGCGAGCTTCACGCACGAAACGATCGGCAAATTCCGCGTGTTTGCCCTGTTCCGGCTTGATAACTTTCAGTGCCACCAGACGATTGAGCGATTTCTGCCGGGCACAATACACCGTGCCCATGCCGCCGGATCCAACCATATGCAGGATCTCGTATTGTGGAAACGACTGTTCGAGTTCTTGCGGAGTGACGCCGCCGCCAGAAACATCTGCGGCCATCGTGGGATCAAGATGCTCGGTGATCGACTGATTGTCGCGCCACGACTGCATTCCCAACTGCATCAAACAGGCAGGGCAGGGTCCGATAGGCGAGCTATCCGAAAGTGTTCCCTTGCATTGCGGGCAACGTTTGGAAATGCGGGCTGAACGGGCGGTTTTCATGGTTAGTATTCGCTTTCTTGCACCAGGTTCACTCATCCTTGAAGGAAAGACCATGAAAAGTTACGGCCAAATCCAGAAATCGTCGTCTCAGGCTCGCAATACCGAGAAAAGGTGGGCAATTTCGTCCTCAATTTCTTCGTGCGTATTCACGGTTTCCCGGATTTCGGCTCGCAACAAGTCGCCGAATCTGGCCCGCATCCGGTGCAGAGCCACCTTGACTGCGACCTCGCTCATTCCCAATTCAGCGGCGGCGGCGGTCTGCGTAGAGTCCTGGCTTTTGCCCGCCAAAAATTCTGCCAGCCGTTCATAAACGTGGGCTTTGCCACGATTTTCATATTCCTTCTTCAGCAACGAATTGACGCGGCCCAATAACGTCAACGCCCATTGTCGTTCGAACATTGAATCGGGCGTTTCTGCTTCCACTGCGACCGCCCGATACTGACTGTCTGCCTGCGAAAAATCCAGCGAAAGATGAACGCGACCGCCACCGCGTTTCTGGGCCTGTGACCGGTCCCATTGGTTGAGCAGGAAATTCTTCAATGCCGCCAACAGGAATGACCGAAAGCGGCCCAATTCCGGCTGCACTTTGCGCAAGTCCTCACGGGCCAGCAAATCAGCGAAGAAGGCCTGCGTCAGGTCCTCGGCTTCATTTGATTCATACCCCTTGCGGCGCACGAATGTATAAAGCGGATACCAGTACAACTCGCACAGTGCTTCCAGGGCAGATCGCGCTTCTCTGGAGTCGCCGCCGGCGGCTGCCCGCACAACGCTCCATTGGGTGGTGGCAAAGTTCGGATTGTTGTCCATTTAGTGCTCGTTTGATCCGCCTGGGCGCGGTGACCGCGCTAATCGATTATAAATCAAGTTGAGGAATCAGGCAGTATCGTCATGTTGCTCTGACAACATGCGGCACCGGATCACCATGCGGAGGTGGTTTTGGACTACACAGATCGAAATCGCCGGGCGTGGGATGCCATTGCAACCTCGCATCGGAAGTGGTTCGTGCCCGTCTCTGGAGACGAAATCGAGGCAGCTCGAGGCGGTAATCCTCAAATTCGTCTGACCGCAACGCGGTCCGTGCCACGATCGTGGCTAGGCGATTTGTCCTGCACCTCAGTACTTTGCCTGGCAGGTGGAGGCGGACATCAGGGGCCGCTGCTGGCCGCGGCTGGAGCGAATGTCACGGTCGCTGACGTCAGCCAGGCCCAGCTGGCGATCGACCACGAAGTCGCTCTACGCGAAGACCTTGAACTGGAAACGATCCAGTGTGACATGCAGCAACTCGGTGACATCGGTGAATTTGATCTAGTCATCCATCCCTGCTCCGTGAACTTTTGCCCCGATGTGAAACAGGTTTGGCGCGAGGCCTTTCGTGTATTACGGCCCGGAGGCGTATTGCTGACTGGATTCATTCAGCCTGTTAACTACCTGTTCGATGCCCGGTCGATGTTGCGTGGCGAATTTGTGGTGGCCAAACCGATTGTTTCCGGTCAGCCCATCGAGCTTGACACGGAAGATGATGACTCCAACTCTCCGGCAGCCGTTGAATTCGGCCATTCGCTTGAGCATTTGATCGGCGGTCAGCTGCACGCGGGATTTGAGATCACGGACTTCTTCGAGGATCGCTGGGGCGCTGGCGATCCGTTGTCCGAACATATCGCCGTATTTGCGGCGACTCGAGCCATCAAACCGTCCTGAATTGGCGCCCGTAAAACCCGCATAATCGCTATCCGATTCGCCGGCCCTATCCACCCGGCGCCGGATTTCAATCCGCAGTGGGTCTTTGCAACCTAGCCTTTCTTAACGAAATACAGATTCAAAAACACGATTCTCCGACCACGCGAGGACTGACTAATGGCAAACCTGTTCAAAATCCGTGAAGAATTGCTGGCTGACGGCAAGATCACCGTTAACGAAGTAGAAAAGATCAAGGATTACATGGCATCCGATGGGCAACTGGATTTTCAGGATGCCCAGTTCCTGGTCGAGCTGCTGAAAGACGCACGGGAAGTTTGCAGCGAATTCGATGATCTGTTGTTCCCTTGCCTGCGTGAAATTATCCTGCGCGACGGCAAGATCGAAATGGACGAACAGTACATTCTGTTAAAGATGCTGTACGCTGATGGCGAAGTTCGCGAAAGCGAGCGTCGTTTCCTTACTGAGCTGTATCGCGATGTCGACGAAGTGACACCGGAGTTCAAGCAGCTGTGTGAAACCGCCTTGAGTTGTGAGACGGTCGACTGGAGCGTCGACTAGAAAAACAATTTCCTGCTACCTGGAAATGTGAAGATTGCCTGTCGTTAATCGGCGGGCATTCTTTTTGCGCCGGACGCAAACTACTCTTCCATGAACGGCGGTACTTCGCCGTCAAGTTCAGCAAGGGCGTTGCCGGCCGCGCGTTGTTCGGCCTGTTTCTTGTTGGCTCCCCAAGCCGGAGAAAAACGCTGTTTGCCTACCTGGGCACAAATCTGGAACAACTTGCGATGATCCGGCCCGGATTCATCCAACAAATGGTACGAAGGAGGCATTCCGAATTGCCGTTGCGAATATTGCTGCAGCGTTGATTTGAAATTCAGTTCCGCCTTGCCGTCGACGATCTCCTGGATTTCATCCACGATGTGTTCGATGATGAACTTTCTTGCCGGCGGAATTCCGCCGTCCAGAAAAATCGCTGCAATTATCGACTCGACAGCATTGGCGACCAGTGAAGGCGGCAAGCCTCGACGCATATCGATGCCCTTGCCGGTCAGCAGAAAATCCATCAGGCCAATCTTCGTACCGATCTTGCCACAAGTGGAGCGGCTGACAGCTGCGGACTTGATTTGCGTCAAATCGCCTTCCAGCAGATCGGGATAGCGATAATACAGCAACTCGCAAACTACAAAGCCCAATATGGCATCGCCGAGGAACTCCAGCCTCTCATTGGACTGCAAACGGTCATTTGCTCCCGATGAATGTGTCAGCGCCTCATATAACAGGGACGGATCCTGAAATTCATAGCCCAGCCGGTCCTGACACGCGTAGATCAGCTCGTGATGTTCGTAGGGAATCCGCGCGAAAGACATTTAATTGCAGTCAAAACCGTATCTTGTTCCGAATTCGCTCCGCCACACGACCTCGGCAATTCGCTAACGAAACACCATTATATACGAGTACCTGTGATTAAGAACCGCATGGCCGGCCATTGCTGGTCGCCGGGATTGTCCAGGGCCAGCCAGGGATTTTTGTTATTGAGGATTCCTTAATCACGTTCGAACCGGCGACGTTGTGTCACAGACATGCCGGTCTATAATTGGGCTTTCTTCCCGCACAAAAATTCGACTCGCTCCGTTAATGCCTGAAGCCGCTGGTTCTGATTCCGACCAAGATCGGTTTATTGGCGTCGACGTCGGCGGCACGACCATCAAGGCGGGAATTGCGGACGCAGTTGGCCGATCGGTCGTCTCAACAGAGATCCCCACCCTTCAACACCTGGGACCGGCGGACGCGATTCAGCGTATCAGTGCGGCTATCCGCAAACTGATTGCGCCGTCGGAATTCGGCCGGATTCGCGCAGCGGGATTGGGTACGCCTGGCCCGCTGGATGTTTCGACCGGCATGATCCTGGCTCCCGCCAATCTGCCTGCATGGCGAGATTTTCCGATCCAGCGGGAACTCTCCCAAGCACTGGAATTACCAGTGGCCTATGCCAACGATGCCAATGCGGCTGCCTTTGGCGAATACTGGGCAGGACGCGGCCGGCAGTTTCACAGCCTCGTATTGCTGACATTGGGAACCGGTGTGGGCAGCGGAATCATTGATCGCGACCGGTTGATCATCGGGTCGCACGATCACGCCGCGGAATGTGGCCATTTGGCAGTCGATTTTGCCACCGACGCCAGGATGTGTTCCTGCGGTGTGCCCGGTCATCTGGAAGCATATGCCAGCGCATCGTCGGTTGCCGCTCGAGCTCGCGAGGGAATTGCCGACGCTGAATCCGGCGTTTTGGCTCAAACGCTGCGCTCCCGGGGCGAAGTGACGGCCAGGGATGTATTCGAAGCAGCCACGGCTGGCGACGTTGCGGCTCTAAATATTGTCGATGAGACGGCTGACTATCTGGCCCGGGGCGTGGCGGATATTGCCCATGCGGTCGATCCGCAGATCTTTCTGCTCGGCGGTGCCATGGACTTCGGCGGCGAAGAGTCCACGGTGGGTAGCCGATTCAGGGACCGCATCATCGAACTCGCGAGACAGCGGGTCTTTCCGCGTATCGCCGAACACTTGCAGGTCGAATTTGCATCACTTGGCGGAGCAGCCGGATGGATTGGCGCTGCAGGACTGGCTCAGCGCATCTATGATCAAGGTACATGAACAC
>JBPCVB010000131.1:0-3005 GCA_051010855.1 Pirellulaceae bacterium
GGCAGGCAGTCCGCATGACCCGCGGCGGCGCCTATCCACCGCCCGGTGTCGATGTTGAAAAATGGTCCGTAGGTCACGATATGATTGACCAGCGGGCAAGTGACTTTTCGTTTGCTGGATCCGCCAAGTTCGACGGTGACTTCGTTATCTGGCCGCGAAACAACGACCTATAGACCCATTACGAATCATCATCCTCGTCATCGTCTTCCTCGCGGAAGTCGGGATGCAGGGGATCGTCCGACATAAAGAAGAAATCGCCCAGGCCCATCGGCAGTGATTGACCGCCGAGTGTCTTGTCGCGTTGCATGGCGAGTCTTTCCAGATCCAGCGCTTCGGGCCCGAGGCATTTCTCCAGCGCTTCCCGCCACGCCACGTCCTGACTGACCGGATGGTCCGGGTCCTGCGACAACCGCTTCATGGCAAACCGCAGCAGGTTGATGCCATCGCGCGGCGAGAAATCCAGCTTGAGTTCGTGCGCCCGCTGCAGGAAATCCACGGTCATGCCCAGCATCTCGGCCTGGCAAAACGGCAAGTGGTATTCGAGGATCGCCATTTCGTCGTGCCGGTCGGGAAAACCCAGCTGCAACGTGGGCTGCAGGCGACTGAGAATGTAGTCCGGAATTTCAAACGTCGATTCGTCCTGGTTCATCGTGACCGCGCAGCGAAAGTCCGGGTGCGCGGCTACCGTAATCCCGGCCACGATCGATTCCACATACCGTCGATGATCCAGCAGCGGCGCCAGCGACGCCCACGATTTTTCATTCATGCGATTGCCTTCATCCAGAATGCACACGCCGCCCTTGATCATGGCAGTGACCAGCGGTGATGCGTGGTAGGCAATTTTGCTTTGACCTGTCAGCACGGGGGTGACCAGCAAGTCCTCGGGACGTGTGTCGGCAGTGCATTGATAGATAAACAGCGGACGGCTAATTGTTTGCGCGGCGGCTGTGGCCAGCGCGGTCTTGCCGATGCCCGGCGCGCCGATCAGTCGCGGAGTCAGCGGCAAGTCCTTGTCGTCGACGACCAGCCAGCAAGCCAGAACCTGGCGGAGGATTTCCTCCTGGCCAATCCACTTGCTGGTGCCTTCGTACGGGCCGCTGAGGTGCAGTTCCACGCCTTGAATCTTGACTGTGTTCTTTTGTGCCATGCAGGTTTCTCGTTTCGGCCGTTATGCCGTGTCGGTTTTGTTTGTGTTGGGCGAGTCCGTCCGCTCTCTCCCTCGGGGAGAGGGTGCCGCGAAGCGGCGGGTGAGGGCATACATCCTGACTAACGATGTAACCACTGTGCGTTTGTCGGCCCTCATCCGACCCCGGCTACGCCGGGCCCACCTTCTCCCCGAGGGAGAAGGATACCCTTCCCTCCCGGCTCGTGGTTGCACAATCACTATAACCGGAACGGCCGGTCTCAAAACGCCACGCCCAGGGGTGATTGGTGACCTATGTTTTTGGGTGATAAGTAGCCCCACGCGTTGTTCGATCCTTCCCCGAACAACGATTCTTTCTCCCTGAATCCGTGGCATGTCCGGTACCCCACCGAATCCGTCCAATCATACCGCAGCTGGCAAGAGCGCGTGGCTGTCGTGGTTTACTGTGCAACGACTGGCCCTGATTGTCATTGTTATGGCGTCGGCGTTGGCGATGTCACCCAATGTGGCGGATCCCGATCTGTGGGGTCACGTGCAATTTGGCCGAGATGTACTGGCCACTGGCGAAATCGCCCCAACAACGAGTTACTCGTTTACTGCAGAAGGTTACCGCTGGATCAATCACGAAAACCTTTCTGAAATCGCGATGGCGCTGATCGCAGATTCGTTAGGTCCGCTGGGTCTGGTATGCGGCAAATTCTGCCTGAGCTTGCTGGTCATCATTGCGGTGCTTCGCTGGAATTTGCGTCACGGCAGCGGCCTGATTGTCTCGGCTATCATGACGCTGCTGGTAGCTGCCAACCTGGGTTACCACTGGAGTATCCGGCCACAACTCAGTTCCTTCGTGTGCTTTACCCTGCTGCTGTTGTTATTGCAGCACAGCTTTGCCGGCTGGCGTGACCGTTGGCATTGGCCTTCACCACGCAAATGGTTTCAACAATCCTCCCTTCTCCCTGAGGGAGAAGGTGGCCGAAGGCCGGATGAGGGGGGGCTTGAAAAGCAACTCGATCTCGCGTCGACCAACCCTCGCTCAACCGCATCCTCGTCACCCGCCGCTGACGCGGCGACTTCTCCCCAGGGAGAGGTGACAGGTAGTCGCATCAACATTCGCCAGGCCCTCGGTTACGACTCGGGTCGTATCCGCTTGTTGTGGCTGGCTCCGCTTCTGTTTTTTGTCTGGGCCAACTCGCACGGTGGCTTTGTGGCCGGACTGTGTGTGTTTGTCGCCTATCTCGGTTGTCGCGCAGTGGAAGCACTGTTCCGCGGTGGACCGCTGAATCCACGGAATGCCGGATGGGGCATCGTTCGACGCATGGTCCTGATGGGGCTGGTCGCGATCCTCGCCACGTTCATCAATCCCTACGGACCGCGGTTGCATTTATGGCTACTGGAGTCGCTGGGCAGTCCGCGTCCGGAGATTTCCGACTGGTCCAATCACGAGTTGTTCACCGTCGTCGGTATGAAGTTGTGGTTACTGGTCGGCGTTACGGCGTTTGCGATTATTGGATCACGCCGAAAACTGGATCTAACACAATTGATTGTTCTGTTTCTGTTGTTGTGGCAGTCGATCAGTCACTTCCGCCATGTGCCGTTTTTCGCACTGGCAGCCGGCTTCTGGATGGGGCCTCATTTGCAATCCGCCATGACACGTTTGTCGCGAGCCGCAGACGCCGATGAACAGCCCAGCGAAGTCGTATTGCGACTGGTGCGCTGCGGTCTGGCCGTGGCGATTGTGCTGGTCAGTTTCAACCTGACTCAGCGGCTTACCGATTTGCAGGTGCGCCGCGACCAGTTCCCGGTGGATGCCGTGGACTTTATGCGACAGCACAATCTGTACGGGCGGCTCGTAGTGACCTACGAC
>JBPCVB010000132.1:0-5047 GCA_051010855.1 Pirellulaceae bacterium
GGCGCTGGCGTCATGGCAGGTGGCGGGATCGCCGAGATGTTTACCGGCGAAGGCAAAACATTGACCGCGACGGTTCCGCTGTACCTGCACGCCCTGACCGGCAAAGGTGCACATCTGGCTACGGCCAACGATTATCTGGCCTCACGCGATGCCGAGTGGATGGGGCCGGTGTTTGCGGCTCTTGGCCTGACCGTAAGTACGGTTGTTCACGGCATGACAGATGGCGAGCGACGTGACGCCTATCGTTGTGACATCACATATGGAACCTGCCGGGAATTCGGTTTTGATTTTCTCCGCGACCGATTGCGGAAACGTCAGCTGGAAGAAAGCCAGACTTTTTTTGGCAACGATGTCGCCGGTTCAGCACGAAACAAGCCGGTGCAGCGCCGGCCTCACTTCATTTTGGTCGATGAAGCCGACAGTCTGCTAATCGACGACGCCCGCACCCCGCTGGTCATCAGTGCGGCGCCCTCGGAGGCGCAACGTCGCGAAGTCGAATTGTATTACTGGTGCGCGGCAAATTCCCCGGAAATGGAAGATAACATCGACTACTACTACGACCGGGAAAAACGCAAGGTCGACCTGACCAATGACGGAATGACGCGAGTGCGTGCCACGGCGAAACCGGAATCGCTGGAAGGACTTAGCCTCGTCGACTTTTATGACTTTATGGAACGGGCGATCAAGGTCGGTCGCGACTTTCACCTCGACCAGCACTATGTGGTGCGTGAAGGCAAGGTCGTAATCGTTGATGAGTCGACTGGGCGAATCGCCGAAGGCCGACGCTGGAGCAAGGGGATCCACCAGGCCATCGAGGCCAAGGAAAAACTGGAGATCGAGATCCAAACCAGCAATGCGGCGCAGATCACCGTGCAACAATTGGTTAACCGGTACCCGATCATTGCCGGAATGACCGGGACAGCAATCGAATGCCGCAGGGAATTCAAACGGGTTTACCGCTGTGCTACACACCGGATTCCTCCCAACCGTCCACGCGTCCGCGAAGAATTGCCCGCGACGTTCTACTTTGAGAAGGACGAAAAATGGGCGGCCGTTGTGGCCGAGATTCAGAAAGTGTCCGCTACGGGTCGGCCAGTTTTAATCGGAACACGCACGATAGAGAATTCAGAATTGCTTTCAGGTCTGTTGGAAGACGCTGATGTCTCGCACGTGGTGCTGAACGCCCGACACATCGAACAGGAAGCGGCAATTGTTGCCGAAGCTGGACAGAAGGATCGCGTTACCGTGGCCACCAACATGGCCGGTCGCGGTACTGACATTAAACTTGGTGACGGCGTGGTTGATCTGGGTGGGTTGCACGTGATTTGCGCTGAACTGCACGACTCGTCGCGTATCGACCGTCAATTGTTTGGTCGATGCGGACGACAAGGTGACCCGGGCTCGACCCGTTTGTTTATTTCCGCGGAGGATCCGTTGCTGGAGCTGGCCTATGGACGCGGCAAGGCGGAACGAATGCGCAGGATTTACCGGTGGCGAAGTGCGGAGTGGTGGATCTCGATGTTTCGCAAGGCACAGCGCAAAATCGAACACGAGCATTTCCGTCAGCGTCAGGTGATGATGCATTCGCAAAAGGAGAACTTCAAAGTGCTACGGGAATCGGGCCGGGATCCCTATCTCGACGTTGCCGATTAACCCGGTTTTTCCGGGATTCCAGACGTCGCTTTTGGCAGCGTTCCGTTTGATAGAAATCGCGTTGCCGTCTAGAATCAGAGGTTAACGCCCACTCGAAAAAACAAGCGTCCCGGCCGATCGCAAGGTAGTAATGGAGTCGCGATCCCTGCATGGCAGTGCGCCTCTACCTTGTCCTTGCGGATCGTGTTTACCACGCACGACTCGCGTACCTTCATCCACGTCCGACGACATGATCGAAAAACCGACCGCCGCGGAACAAGCGCAAGTCGAAGCCGTCAAGCAACGGATCCGGCAAATCCTTGCCGAGCTCAAGCAGCTGGCCAAATCCGAAGTCAGTGATCAGGAATTCCTTGGGCAGCTGGTTGCACGCACTCTCGAGTCCACCGGCGCCGCGGGCGCGACCATCTGGCAGGTCGATGAAGACGGGCATGCATCGGTTGTCCACGAGGCCGGCACCACTGCCAGCAAGGTTAATCTCGACGATGACCAGCGGGAAATGCATAACAAACTGGTCCGAACCGTCGTGGCCAGCGGGCGACCAACCCTGATTGAACCGCAGGCCCGCGATCAGGGCAGCGGCGAAGTGTTGAATCCGATGGCGTTCCTGTTGCTGCTCAAACCGCTCAACGATCCCGCTCTGCATCGCCACTATGCGATCGAGTTGTTTCAGCGGCCGGACATTGCTGCTGCTGCACGAACAGGATACATGCGATACCTGGAAGAGATCGGCGAGATTTTTGCAACCTGGCAGGCTCGTAACCAGTTAAGATTTCAGACCTCGCGTCAAAGCGAACAGCAGCGACTGCTGGGTTTCGTCCGCGACATCCATTCTTCACTGGATCCCCGCGAAGTCGCTTATGCCGCGGCGAACGACGGCAGGTTGCTGGCCGAATGCGACCGGTTAAGCGTTTTGTCGTTTGACGGTCGCACCGCGAAAGTGCTGTCCGTCAGCGGTCAGGATGATTTCGATAATCGTTCCAACGTAGTACGCAAGCAACAGGACCTGGCCGCCGCGGTGTGCCGCAGTCGTCAGCCGTTATGGCTGACCGGAGAGTCCGAGGGATTGCCGCGAGTCATCAAACATCTGGTCGATGATTACCTGAATGATTCTCACGCGCGAACGCTGGGCGTGATTCCACTGATCCAGGGCGACGAGGAGCAGGATCAGGACCCCGATGTTCGCGAAACTGAGCCTCCGGAAGTCAACGGGGCCCTGGTCTTCGAGTGGTTCGGCCAGGATGTTTCAGAACAAGAGGCCGCCGGGCACGTTGAGGTCCTGTCCGATCATGTCGGTCGGGCGCTGGCCAATGCCGATACCTATCGATCCATCTTCCTCATGCCGGTCTGGCGGACGATCGGCAAGTGGCGGTGGTTGATCAAGGCGCGTACGTTGCCTAAAACGATCGCGGTCGCGGTCGGGCTGTTGCTGTTGACCCTGTTCTTCACGCTGTTTCCCTGGTCTTTGCAAATGCGCGTTCAGGGTGTTTTGCAACCCGTTGAGCAGCAAAACGTTTTTGCCAATATGCAAGGCGTGATTGAACACGTTTACGTCGAACATAATCAGCAGGTTAAGAAGGGCGAAAAACTTCTCGACCTGCGTAACGACGAACTGGAATACCAGCTGACAACCGCCGAACGGCAATTGACGGAAATCGTTCAGCGGATTCGCACAACCATGGCGCTGCTGCCGTTGCTGCCGGATGATCAGGAAGATGCGACGGCCGCCAAGCTGGCTGACTTGAATGAACAGTTGGTGACCATCAACCAGCAGATCAATGAGCTGGAGAAGATGAAGTCCAAACTGGAGATCCGCGCCCCGATTGACGGCACAATTGTCAGCTGGGATCCCCAACGGGACCTGATTGAACGACCGGTGGAACGCCAGGACGTGGTGCTGGTGATCGCTGCGGTTAACTCGGATTGGCAGATGGAGCTTTTCATCCCCGAACGCAAATATGGGCATGTGTTGGGCGGCGGCAAGGATCCCGGTGTGACCTTCTTTTCCGCGACCGACCCGAACCGCAGTTATCAGGGTCAAATAACACGACTGGAATCTCACGCCGCCGAGCATCCTCCGTACGGCAGTTCAGTTCGGGCATTTGCCAGCTTCGAGGACCCGCAGGGAGCGCTCGATCTGTATGTCGGGGCGGCAGTCACGGCCAAAATCGATTGCGGTACCAGTTCCGTTGGTTACGCCTGGTTCCACGAGCTGTTTGAGTTTGTGCAGTCGCGACTGTTGTTCTAGCGACTTGTTCGCGCCGGTCCGCTTTTCCAATTTGCTCAATTAGCTGTTGCGTTTATGTCCCTGGCACTTGAATCCACCAACCGTCGCTCGATCCGGCTGAAAAAGCGCGGTGACCTTTCGGGCCGACGGCAGATTTATCAGGGCCAGGTCTATTGGGTCGTCAAGGAGCCGGTGGGGTTGAACTATTTTCGGTTCCCGGAAGACAGCTACTTTGTGCTCAACCTGCTGGATGGCGATCGAAGTCTGGAGGAGATTGAAAACGCCTACAACGAGGAGTTCGCGCCACGCAAACTGACGATCGACAAGCTGCAGTCTTTCATCGGCAGTTTGCATCGCGCTGGATTGTTGCAGTCGGCTTCGACCGGGCAGGGCGAGGAGTTGCTGAAGCGACGCAAAAAGACGCGTCGACAAAAAATGTTCAGTTCCTGGGGCAATGTGCTGGCCCTGCGTTTTCGGGGCCTCGATCCCGAACGCATTCTGGACAAGTTGATTCCGTACACCGGCTGGCTGTTCTCGTTTCAGGCGATGTGCGTCGTGCTGTTCGCAGCCTTTCTGGCCTTGATGTCGATCTTCGTGAACTGGGACCTGTTCATGACACGATTGCCGTCGTTCCAGCAGTTCTTCGGCAACCCGATGTCGTGGGCGTTCCTGGCAGTCGTACTGGCCTTTACCAAAATACTGCATGAGTTCGGTCACGGGCTGTCGTGCAAGAAGTTCGGTGGCGAATGCCATGAAATGGGCTTTATGCTGCTGGTACTGACGCCCTGTCTATATTGCAACGTGTCGGATTCGTGGACGTTGCCCAACAAATGGCACCGGGCGGCGATTGGCGCGGCCGGTATCTATGTGGAATTGATTCTGGCCACCATTGCGACATTCGTCTGGTGGAATACCGATCCGGGACTGGTGAACCAGCTGGCCCTGCAGATGATGACGATTTGCTCGATCAGTACCGTGCTGTTCAACGGCAACCCGCTGTTGCGTTTCGACGGCTACTACATTCTGGCCGACGTAATGGAAGTGCCGAACCTGCAGCAAAAAAGTACGCAGGCCCTGACCGGACTGGTCAAGAAGCACATGTTGGGCTTTGAAAAAACGCATCACCAGATGATGCCGACCCGCAATCTGGGCGGCTTTGCGCTTTATGCC
>JBPCVB010000133.1:0-9973 GCA_051010855.1 Pirellulaceae bacterium
GGTGCGTTGTGCCGCATCCGCATTGCCCGCATTGGCGACGAGTCGGTCATAAAAGGTATTGGACCAGCGCAAGCCCTCGTTCCAGTCAATCTCGCCCATCACATTGATGTCACTAATGACTTCATCAATCGAATCACGCAGGACCTGGTGACTGCCGTCGGAACTAATCGGACCGGCAAGAATGGCATCGAGGATTCCGATCCTGTCATCGGCGATCATCGTGATTAGTTCGATGTACATCAGCCTTTCAGCGAAATCAAACTGGTTTACAACGTCAGCCGTATGAAAGTCCTCGCCCCATTCGTCGAACAGCGCTTGCCAATCCGGTTCGTCGTCCTGATTTTCGTTCGCGGCTGCGTGAACGATTAGTTCGCGGGCAGCATTGCACGCTATCCCGGTAATCGAGATCCCTACCAGCCCCTCAATCAGCGTTGGCCCCGATCCCACCAGCCGTCCCAACCGCCGTACTGCGAGAATATCGGACCACGCTGCTTCATAATCACCGGCTCCAATTCGCAGCATGGCTCGCGAAACCAGCAATCGGGCAATACTGCGTGTCTCGCCAATATGATGCAAGTCTGAAGAAATCAGCGTCTCGTTAAACGACATCGGCAAATCGATGTGAGGTTGGTTCTCATCCAGCGCCATGCCTTTGAGGGGCACGAAGAAACGTGGCAGATTCGTCGCCTTTACGATTTCGTCCAACGCAGGATCGTTTAGTTCGACGTACATCGCAATCAGCGGAAATTCGTCGGAATCCATCGGCATCGCGTAGTTGTCCCAATAACGCGTCGCTAGTTCTTCATCAGCGTGGTCCTCGGCAAAAGTATCGATGTGCACCAGCCGCGGATAATCCATGGGCAGCCAATCGAGTTCAATGGCCTCGCGCAGACTTTCCAGTTCCTCTTCGGTCCAGACGGAATACCCGTCTGGCAGTGTGCCAAGAATAAACCGCGCGGCGTTATTGTCGCGGGTGACACCTTTTGCCGCTCGCTGATTGATGGCAGCGTAAAAATCCAGCTTGCCATTTTCGTCTAGCGGCCCCGTTATGCGCGTTGTTTCCGGGGTGATGTGATAACGCTCGAGGGCCTCTTCAGATTCAGTTTCCTGTTGTGAAACAATCGGTCCGGCCAACAGCCAGCCGGACAACACCATTGCGAGGATTCGCCTCATAACGCTGCCCCCTCTCTCTTATGCTCTTGTCCGACCTGATTTTCACCGACGTTTCGGCTCAAGTCCAACAAAAAATCGTTCGCCATAGCGTCTATGACTGCCCTGTCAGCGTCAGCACCAGCCTGCGACTGCCGCCGCGATCGCGGTGTTCGCACAGGTAGATGCCTTGCCAGGTGCCCAGCGAAAGTCTGCCGTCAGACACCGGAACCAGCAGGCTGCAGCCCATGAGCGAAGCCTTGACGTGCGCCGGCATATCGTCGGGGCCTTCGACGGTATGGACGAATGGCAAGTCCTCGGGACACAGGTGATTGGCAGCCGTCTCCATATCCTCGCGGACATCGGGATCGGCATTTTCATTGATCGTCAGCGAAGCTGACGTGTGTTGAATAAACACCTGCAGCCAACCGACATCGACCTGCCGCAACTCGGGCAGTGCATTTACGATGTCGTTGGTGACCAGGTGAAAGCCGCGTGGACGCGGGGTCAAAACAAGATTCTTTTGGTACCACATTGTGATGGGTCGTCTGCTTGCGGCGAAACTTGCCAGTGGTCTCGCCCGGGGTGGGAAATGGAAACTGATATTGGTTCGGAAGTCTGGCGACTGCCGCTACTTTTTTTTGCCGACGGCGTAGTGCGACTCGCCAGAGTTCCAACAATACACTCGACATCTGCCTACTTCAGTTTCCGGGGACGGGGCACCTTGCCGCGTTGCTGACGCCCGCGGCCGCGACGACCTTTGCGCCCGTATCCCTTTTTGGATTCCTTGACTTCCATTAATGGTTCACCAATGGAATCCTGCATTTGCGCGATTCTGTCACGCAACGACGCTGCCCGCTCGAACTCCAAATTCTCTGCGGCCTGCAACATCTCGGTTTGCAGTTCGTTGATGTATTCCTCGGTGATGTATACGGTTTCGTCGGTGATTCCGGCTGCTTCCGCCGCCTCGCGATGAGCTTGACGATCGGCTTCGATACCGGCACGGATGGACTTTTGTACGGTTTGGGGCGTGATGCCGTGTTCCTTGTTCCAGGCGATCTGCAATTCGCGACGACGATGAGTTTCATCAATCGCGGCCCGCATCGCTTCGGTTACCTTGTCGGCATACAAAATAACTTTGGCGTTTACGTTTCGAGCACTGCGACCGATGGTCTGGATCAGCGACGTTTCGCTGCGCAAGAATCCTTCCTTATCCGCATCCAGAATCGCGACCAATGAAACCTCTGGCAAGTCCAGACCTTCACGAAGCAAGTTGACACCAACCAGTGCTTCAAAACGACCGGCGCGCAAGTCCTGCAGCAACTCAACTCGCTCAAAGGCATCCAGCTCACTGTGCAACCATTTGCAGGCCACACCGTTTTCGCACAGATAGGCCGACAGGTCTTCGGCCAGCCGTTTGGTCAAGGCAGTGACCAGCACGCGCTCACTACGATCACGGCGTTCCCTGATTTGTTCCAGCAGATGGGAAACCTGGCCGCGGGCCGGAATCACATCAATTTCGGGATCCAGCAAACCAGTAGGTCGAATCAGCTGCTCAACAATTTCGCCGCCGGATTTTTCCAGTTCGTAGTCGCTTGGCGTGGCCGAGACAAACACAGCACGGTGAATCTTGTTTTCCCACTCCTCAAACTTCATTGGGCGATTGTCCAGCGCACTGGGCAACCGAAAACCATGCTCAACCAATGTCCCCTTGCGGCTGCGGTCGCCCGCGTACATGGCTCGAACTTGCGGCACGGTGACGTGCGATTCATCCACAAACAGCAGGAATTCATCCGGGAAGAAGTTATACAGCGTGTCCGGCGCTACTCCGGGCGGCCGACCGGACAGTGGCCGACTGTAATTTTCGATTCCAGGGCAATGACCCACCGCTTCCAGCATTTCGATGTCAAAACGCGTTCGCGCACTCAGTCGCTGGGCCTCCAGCAATTTGCCTTGCTCGCGAAATTTGGTCAGCTGTTCGTCCAGTTCCTTTTTGATTTCCCCCACTGCCGCCTTGATGCGGCTTTCCGGTGTCACAAAATGCTTGGCGGGATAAATGTACAAATGATCCTGCGTCTGGATCACTTCGCCGGTCAGCGGATTGATATACGACAGCTGTTCCACTTCATCGCCCCACAGCTCAATGCGGTAGGCGAATTCTTCATAGGATGGCCAGACTTCGACACAATCGCCGCGCACCCGAAACCTGGATCGCTCGAAGGCAATGTCGTTTCGCTGGTACTGTACATCAATCAAACGCGACAACATGTCGTCGCGGTCGATCGTGTCGCCCTTCCTGAGTGCGACCATCATGCGTTTGTAATCCTCCGGAGAACCCAACCCGTAAATACTGGAGACACTGGCTACAATGATGACATCGTCGCGGCTGACCAGTGAACTGGTAGTGGCCAGTCGCAACCGATCGATCTCCTCATTGATCGACGCATCCTTCTCGATATAGATGTCGCGTTGGGGAATGTAAGCTTCCGGCTGGTAGTAGTCGTAGTACGAGACGAAATAATGCACGGCGTTGCGCGGAAAGAAATCGCGGAACTCGGCGTACAACTGGGCGGCCAGCGTCTTGTTGTGGGAAATCACCAGCGTCGGCTTTTGTATCTGCTGGATGACGTTGGCCATCGTGAAGGTCTTGCCGGACCCGGTCACACCCATCAGTACCTGGTTCTTGCGATCGTCTTCCAGACCCTTGACCAGCGCATCAATGGCTGCGGGTTGATCGCCACCCGGTTCAAACGGTGCTTCCAGATCAAACTTCATCAGGGTCCTGTCACAGGTCGTGGACGCAATTCTTGCGGGGCAATTTCTTACTTGGGTAACTCACCGGGCAGATCTGCCACCATTGTATCCGAGGCTGGCAACGGGGCCAGAAACGGGCGAATTGTGGCAATGGTGTACGGGCCAATGCCATCAACCATGGCGATGGCCGTCAGACTGTCAAAGGGTCCATTCGACACGCGATAGGCCACGATTTGCCGCGCGGTCTTTTCGCCGATTTCCGGCAACATGGCAATCTCGTGCCACGGTGCAGTATTCAGGTCGACCAGAAACTCTGCATGGTTTCGCGGCGCGACGTCCACATCGACCATACCTCCGTTGCTCCAGGCGAACCATATCGTGATCAGTACGACTCCGATCAACGCAAGCCCCAGCAAAGCCGCCACAGTCATCTGGTCATGGCGTTTGAGAATCAGCGGATTACGTTCCGCCGTTGGCGGCGGTTCCACGCGTTCAGATTCGTTTTGAGTGTTGTGGCTATCCATCCGTGATCGCCTGTCGTTTTTTGACGTCCAGTCGATCAGTCTATCACAGTCGATCCCGATCCAGCGACCCGGGGATACATGGTCGAAAAAGTAGCAGGCACACTCCGTGTGCCGTTCGCATTGGATCGCTAAAGGCTGACGGCACACGGAGTGTGCCTGCTACTTTAAGCTAGAACTTGCGCACGTCGCGAATCACCTGACCCTGCTGCTCATCCAGCGGCTGGTATTCGGTGAATTTCCAGTAACCATCCACGTTGCGCACGTTAAACAGTGCTTCGTACTGGTTGGTGCGACGATGAATGTGGCCCCAATGTTCGACGGAGCCGGCCAGAGTCCATTTGCAACGATAGCTGAAATCCGGCGACTCAATGTCAGAACCGGCAACCGGTTGCGCTGAAATCACACCGTCAAGTATTTCAATCCCCTCAATTTTGGAGATCGCCCCTCCCTGTTCCTTGATCTCCAGACTTTTGCGCATCTTCAAATAGATATCCTGCAACATCGACCCATTGGTCGTGCGTGCCAATGCATCGTACGTGTCTTCTTCCGTTTTGTAATCGAATGCCCGGAACAAATTGGTGTGCAAATCGGAAAAGATCTGCCCGGCGTCCCCGTCGTTGACGGGTTCTGGACCGGCACCCGGCAACTGTACCTGTGCCTTGTATTGCAACATCATCAACGCAATCGCCAGCAAGCCCACACTGACGGCCGCCGCCATTTTGAATTCGACCAGCCGCAATGCGGCAGCACCCAGACTCAGCAGAATCAGTGCGCCGCAGATCAGACTGACAATGGGCAGCGGCGTTTTTTGCAATGGTCGATCCGGATCGACTTCCACGTCAAACACATCCGGTAACGGGGGAATGCCCGGGTTGTTCCATTCGATCGTGTTTTCGGTCAGGAAACGCGAGAACTGGGACTTTTCCACACTGTCATCGGGCCCGATCAAAATGACGTCGACATCCTTAAGCATTTTGCTGAACTTGTCCCAGGTCACCGAAACTGTATCCGGCACATTGCGGGTCGGAAACGACATGATGACGCCGACACGCCCGTTGGCCAGCGAGATTCGTTTGCGTTCCCGGTTCGTCGCAAAGTCGCGCACGTCGAGGCCGCCGAAGTCGATGCGGTCAAACTGCGGCTGCACAACTGTGCCATTGACGCTGACCGGATTGCCTTCCGAAAAGAACGCCTCGATCAGTGGCTTGGCCCGATCCTGTTCCTCGATTTCCAGGTACCAGCGATCCTCCTGATCAAAGTTGATAATGGTGGCCAGACTAGCCAGTGGAATTAACACTTCGTGGCGGACTTCGCGTGGCGTCACATAGACAAATGAATAGGTGCCGCCATAGCTGGTCAAGCCCAGCGTCTTTTCACGCGTGTCTTCAAACCACTCGGCAAGTTCCTCACCAGAAAGTTCCCGCGACAACGGCTTGTCCCAGTCAAAGCGGATCGTTTCCGGCTCCTTGATTTTCAGATTGGCCCCATAAGGCACATCCGAGCCAGCTTGTTTGACCCGCAAGTTGACTTCGGAAGGCAGGGTAAAGTTAAAATCGATAATGTTGTTTTGAAATGTCAGGTACTCGGGTTGCTCGGCCAATTCATACTCGAAGGTGTAATCCAGCATGTAGTCGATCAGGCGGCCTGACGGGATACCTTCTTCGGGAATCTCCCAGTCCGGTCGCTCGACCACTCGGCCTTGCAGCTTGTTACCGGACGCATCATAGATCTCAAATCGCTCCAGCAAAAAATCGGCGTGGATGTCCACGCCCTCCAGCAACTCTTCCTTGTCGTAATTGCCGGTTTCTTCGTAAGGCAAAATGCCGTGGATCAAATCCAGTTCATCGGCGGAGCTGGAAAGACGCACCGTAACCCGCGAACGATTGACGAAGACGTCCGCGATCGTCTGCACAAAGGGATGGACCGCCGCCGCACAGGCCGAACCTGAACCCGCGCTGCCGGGTCCCCACAGCAAACATCCGGCGATCAATATGAGCAACGTCGCCCCGCGACAAACGAAGCGTGATGCATCCCGGTTTGGTTGAAAAGGAATCATATAGCTGGACCGCGACCGTGAGGCAGCGGTTTGGGGTCAGAACAACAGATCTCAGGATATCCGCTGGCTCACGCATGCGGAACTGCCATGCCAGTTGCCGTGGGCCCGGTCTCCGATTGATAAATCGTCGCATTTGTGTGAAATTTCATGAAATTCGTCCCGCACCCTTTCGCCCCGACGTTCGACACCGGAGGTTGAATGAACCTGCTTCAGGAAATACGCTCCCGCTTCGCTCCGGTCCTGGCCGTACATGTCGACGACGTCGCGCCGCTGCTGACCATGATTCGGCCGGCCCAGGACGACAAGTTCGGCGACTACCAGGCGAATTGTGCGATGCCTTTGGGCAAGCGGTTGGGCCAGCCACCACGAGATGTGGCCGCCCAACTGGTGGAGCAAGTTGATTTGGCGGACCTGGCAGAGACACCCGACGTCGCCGGTCCGGGATTTATCAACATCACGATCCGCGATGACTTCTTGATCAACGCCCTGGGCAATGCATTCGCTGATCTCGAGCGACTCGGTGTGGCCCCGGTCACTGAGCCCCGGATGATCATTATCGACTTCTCATCGCCCAACGTGGCCAAACCCATGCATGTCGGCCATATACGCTCGACGGTCATCGGTGACAGTCTGTCGCGAGTATTACGCTTTCTCGGTCACAACGTGATCACCGACAATCACCTCGGGGACTGGGGCACACAATTCGGGATGATTATTTACGGTTACAAACATTTTCTGGTGGAAAGCCAATGGCAGGAGTCTCCAATCAGCGAGCTTTCGCGTCTTTACCGTACCGTTCGCGGGCTGATCGACTACCACGATGCGGTAAAGGCGTTGCCGGATACTGAGGAACTGCTGGGCAAACAGCAAAAACGTCTGGACGAATTTCAAAACACCGACCCGGGCGATGACAAATCGCTGGCCAAGAAACTCAAAAAGGACATCAAGAGTCTCAATTCCAAAATCCGTGATCAAAACGAGAAGATCAAGAACCTGCAGGCAACCATCGAGCTGGTGACGTCCGACCCGGAACAGTTTGACATTGCCGGGCAACACGAGAATATCGCTCAGGCCGTCCTCGAGGAAACTGCCAGACTTCATGAAGGTGATCCGACCAATCTGCAGTTGTGGACCACGTTTATGGAACACGGTCGCGCGGACATTGACGGCATCTATGAACGGCTGGGCATTGCCTTTGATGTCGAGTTGGGTGAGAGTTTCTATCACGAGCAACTGGCAAGCGTCGTCCAGGACCTGACAGAAAAGGAACTGGCAACCGAAAGTGAAGGGGCCCTGTGCGTCTTTCTGGAAAACCACGACGCTCCGATGATCGTGCGGAAACGTGATGGCGCCTTTTTGTATGCCACTTCGGATCTGGCTACCGTCAAATACCGCATGGAGAAATGGAAACCCGATACGATTTTGTACGTGGTCGATTTCCGACAAGGCGAACACTTTGAAAAGTTGTTCGACGTAGCACGGGCCTGGGGTTTTCCAGACGTTGAATACCAGCATGTCAGGTTCGGTACGGTCATGGGCGAGGATGGTAAACCATTCAAGACCCGGGCTGGTGACACGGTTGGCCTGGAACCCCTGTTGGACGAAGCCGAATCGCGAGCGCTGGCCGTGGTTGCCGAACAGGACAATCAAAAACCGGATGGTTCGGAATTCACTGATGAACAACGGCAGGATATCGCCCGAGTCGTGGGGATTGGCGCGCTCAAATATGCCGACCTGTCCCAGAACCGCAGCAGCGACTACACATTCAGCTACGACAAGATGGTCGAGATGCGTGGCAATACCGCGACGTATTTACAATATGGCTATGCGCGAGTCAACGGGATCTTTCGCAGGGGCGAAGTCAATATTGATGTCTTGCGCGCCCAACAGGTCCCGTTTCAGTTCACCGAACCCATCGAACGGCGACTGGCTCTGGAGTTGTTACGTTTCGCCGAAGCTCTGGATGATGTTGTCGCGGATTACCGGCCCAATCAGCTGGCCCAGTACCTGTTTGAAATGACCCAACTGTTTTTTGTATTCTTCGACAAATGCCCCGTGCTGAAATCCGATGGCGAACTGCGTCAGTCGCGACTTCAACTGTGCGACCTGACGGCGCGAACCCTGAAAAAGGGTCTGTCGCTGCTGGGTATCGATGTCCTGGAAAAAATGTAGATGAGGAATCGGCAAGGATGGCCACAAAAACAAAGAAAACCAGTGCGACGCTGGCCGAAAAATTCACCAACAAAATCGTGTGCGGCGATATCCTCGACGTGGTTGAGACGTTGACCCGCGATTTCGCCGACACAATTGTCACCAGCCCGCCTTATTTTCGCCAGCGTGATTACGGCGACGGCCGACAACTGGGTCGCGAAAAAGAACCGCAAGACTACGTCGACCAACTGGCCAGCGTGTTTGAGAAGCTCATGCCGGTGGTCAAACCCGGCGGCTCGTTGTGGCTGGTGCTTGGTGACAAGTACGTCAATGGTGAATTGCAGGGCATGCCCTGGCGGGTGGCTCTGGCATTGAAAGACGTTGGCTGGCATTTGCGCAGCGACGTCATTTGGCACAAACCCAATGCCATGCCCTCCTCAACGAAGTCACGGCCCACCACCGACCACGAATACGTCTTTTTTTTCACGCGTTCCAAAGACTACTTTTACGATGCCGATGCCATTCGCGAGCCGCACGTTACGTTTTCCGAAAAGAGTCGCATGAAGGGTGGACGCAAACACCTGGGCAAACGTGGTGGCACGCCCGAGCAAGGCAAGAATTCCGGCAACAACAACCTGCACGACGGACGCTGGGACCAGGCCTTTCATCCCAAGGGACGCAACAAACGCACCGTCTGGTCAATTCCACTGGGAAAGTTCCGTGAAGCCCACTTTGCTGTGTTTCCCACGACGTTGGTGGAAAACTGCATCAAGGCCGCTTGCCCGCCGGGCGGACTGGTGCTGGATCCGTTTTGCGGTAGCGGGACCACCGCTCTGGTCGCACGTCAACTGGATCGCAACTATCTTGGTGTCGACTGTTCTTCCGAGTATTGCAAACTTGCGCGTCGGCGTTTGAATTCGCCGTAAACCTGAAACAGGCAATGCGACTCGCTGGTATTGCGTAATTGTTCAGGCCCAAGGCAAATGCGCGGTTCTCATGATTTCCGGCGCGGGCAAGTCTTCCAAAAAACGTCGACACAATATGGTCGACAGATCATTGCTTATGAGTATTCGCCTTCTGCTCCTTGCCGGCGTCTCTGTCCCTTTTTTGTACTTCGGCACATTAATCGTCAGTTCGTTGTTTTATCCCGGCTACAGTCACGTAACGCAATATGCCAGCGAACTGGGCAGCGCCAAAGCCAGTTGGCCCATGATCTTCAACGGCGGAATTATCTTAACCGGCGTGGCCAGCGTGGTCGCCGGATTCGGTTTTTACGGTGCCTTGACATCCATGGGTTCCAACCGTGCACTGTCGGTACTACTGGGTCTCAGTGTGATTT